>JAKONM010000031.1 GCA_022701925.1 Microbacteriaceae bacterium | reverse complement strand
CGAGCCGGTCGCGGCGCAGGAGGGCTGAGCCATGGCCTACGTGATCACCGAGGCCTGCATCGACGCCGCCGACAAGGCCTGCCGCGAGGAGTGCCCCGTCGACTGCATCTACGAGGGCGACCGGATGCTCTACATCCAGCCCGACGAGTGCGTCGACTGCGGCGCCTGCGAGCCGGTGTGCCCGGTGGAGGCCATCTACTACGAGGACGACCTGCCCTCGCAGTGGGCCGACTACTACAAGGCCAACGTCGAGTTCTTCGACGAGGTCGGGTCGCCCGGCGGAGCGGCGAAGGTCGGGGTCATCCACAAGGACCACCCCGTCGTCTCCGTGCTGCCTCCCCAGGCCTGACGGACGCCGAAGCGCGCCCCGTTAGGCTTCCGCACGTGACCGACGCCGATCGCGACACCGCCACACTGCACTACCCGGGCGGCACCGCGGAGTTCCCGATCCTGCCCTCGACGCAGGGCGCCTCCAGCCTGGACATCTCCCAGCTGACGCGGAAGACGGGGTTCACCACCCTGGACAACGGGTTCGTGAACACGGCGTCGACGCGCTCGGCGATCACCTACATCGACGGCGACCAGGGCGTGCTGCGGTACCGCGGCTACCCGATCGCCGAGTTGGCCCAGCACTCGACCTACCTCGAGGTGGCGTGGCTGCTGATCCACGGCGAGCTGCCGAGCGCGACCGAGCTCGCCGAGTTCGACGAGCGGATCCGCCGGCACACGCTGCTGCACGAGGACCTGCGCCGCTTCTTCGACGCCCTGCCGCACACGGCGCACCCGATGACGGTGCTGTCGAGCGCGGTCAGCGCCCTGTCCACCTACTACGAGGACACGCTGTCGCCCCGCGACCCCGAGCAGGTCGAGATGCAGACCATCCGGCTGCTGGCGAAGCTGCCCGTGATCGCGGCCTACGCGCACAAGAAGACCCTCGGCCAGGCGTTCCTGTACCCGGACAACTCGCTGTCCTTCGTCGACAACTTCCTGCGGCTGAACTTCGGCACCAACGCCGAGCCCTACGAGGTGAACCCGGTGCTGTCGAAGGCGCTGGAGCGGCTGCTGATCCTGCACGAGGACCACGAGCAGAACGCCTCCGCCTCCACGGTGCGCCTGGTCGGCTCCACCGAGGCCAACATGTTCGTCTCCATCTCGGCGGGCATCGCGGCGCTGTCGGGGCCGCTGCACGGCGGCGCGAACGAGGCCGTGCTGACGATGCTGGCCCAGATCCGCGACTCCGGCGAGGGCGTCGAGAAGTTCGTCGAGCGGGTGAAGAAGAAGGAGGAGGGCGTGCGCCTGATGGGCTTCGGCCACCGGGTGTACAAGTCCTACGACCCGCGGGCGAAGCTGGTGAAGGAGAGCGCCGACGAGGTGCTCGAGGCGCTCGGCGTGCACGACCCCCTGCTCGACCTGGCGCGCGAGCTGGAGCAGATCGCGCTGGAGGACGACTACTTCATCGAGCGCAGGCTGTACCCGAACGTCGATTTCTACACGGGCGTGCTCTACAAGGCGATGGGTTTCCCGCCCCGCATGTTCACGGTGCTGTTCGCGATCGGCCGCCTGCCGGGCTGGATCGCCCAGTGGCGCGAGGCGAACGACGACCCGGCCACCAAGATCGGGCGCCCGCAGCAGCTGTACACGGGCCCGGTGGAGCGCCACCTCGACCGCTGAGCCCTCGCCCGCCCGCCTCCGGGCGCTTTCCGACGAGCCGGGCGTTCGAAAGAGCTCGGATGGTCGGGTTCCGCCCGCCTCAGGGTGAGCGGTCGCGGGTCGCGCGCCGCGGGTCGACCGCCCCTCCCCAGGCTTCAGGTGGCGCTTCTCGGCCTGACCCGACGACGACGGCCGTGCCGAGCCGTTCTGCTCGGGCATCGTCTGCGCCCGTGACGAGCATCCGCGGCAGCGAGCACCTGCTGCTCCATCACCGCAACCGGATCGCGGACTCGCGAGCGCTCCAGCGGGCGGCCCAGGACGGCGGGTTGATCCGGCTCCGCAGCGGCGCGTTCGTCCCCGCTGCCGTCTGGAACGGGTTGACCGCCGCCGAGCGCCGGCGCCTCGAGACCGCGGCGGCGGCCGAGAAGCACGCGTCCTACGTCGCGAGCCATCGATCGGCAGCCGCGCTCTGGCGGATCCCGACCATCAGACCGCACGACGGCCTCGTCCACGCCCGGGTCTCGTCGGCCGCGGGCAGCCGCATCGAGCACGGGGTGCGGAAGCATGCCGTACGCGACGAGGCGATGCATCTGATGAGGCTCCACGGGATCGCCTGCACGACCCTCGAGCGGACCGTGCTCGACCTGGTCGCGACCGAGCCCTTCGAGGAGGCGGTGGTCGCCGCCGACTGCGCCCTGCGATCGTCCGTGACGAAGGATCGGCTCCGATCGGCGCTGGAGGAGTGGAGGCCGGTGCGGGGCAGGAGGCGGATCGAGGTCGTACTGGAGTTCGCCGACGGCGCCTCCGGCTCGCCCGGCGAATCCTGGTCCCGCGTGCAGATCGCGGAAGCGGGTCTCCCGGCGCCGATCCTGCAGCAGGGCTTCTTCGACGAGGACGGCCTGGCCGGCTACGTCGACTTCTGGTGGCCGGAGCACCGCCTCATCGGCGAGTTCGACGGGTTGAAGAAGTACCGGGAGCCCGCACTCCTGCAGGGCCGGGACGCCGGAGCGGTCGTCGCCGCTGAGAAGGTCCGGGAGGACCGCTTGAGGGCCACCCGCGGCTCGCCCGGGATGAGCCGGTGGTTCTGGGCGGACCTGATGAACCGCAGCCTCGGGCGGCGTTTGCAGCGGGCGGGCCTCCCGCTCCTGCGCTGAATGCGGGCGTGAAGCGACGAGTCGGGCGTGAGAAGACGCCCGTCGTGTCGGGAGGCGTCCGGAACCGCCGAGGGCACCCGCGCCCACGGCGCCCGCGGCGCGCGCGCGGATCAGGCGTGGAGGGTCGGGTTCAGCTCGACGCCGCGGCCCTGGCGGCGCAGCGCCTCTACGCCGCCGGTCGTGCTGTTGCGGCGGAACAGCCACGCGTCCTGGCCGGAGAGGTCGAGCGCCTTCGCGGGGTGCGGCTCCTCACCCGGCACCAGCACGGTCAGCTTCGTGCCCGCCGTCAGGTAGAGGCCGGCCTCCACGACGCAGTCGTCGCCGATCGCGATGCCGAGCCCGGAGTTCGCGCCGAGCAGGCTGCCGCGCCCGACCGACACCCGCTGCGTGCCGCCGCCCGACAGGGTGCCCATGATCGAGGCGCCGCCGCCCACGTCCGACCCGTCGCCGACGACCACGCCCTGGCTGATGCGGCCCTCCACCATCGAGGCGCCGAGCGTGCCCGCGTTGAAGTTCACGAAGCCGGCGTGCATCACTGTGGTGCCGGGCGCCAGGTGGGCGCCCAGCCGCACGCGGGCGGCGTCGGCCACGCGCACCCGGTCCGGCAGCACGTAGTCGGTCATGCGCGGGAAGCGGTCGAGACCGATCACGTCGAGCCCGGCGCGCCGCAGCGCGGGTCGCAGCCGGGCGGCGTCCGCCGGAAGCATCGGACCCCGCGCCGTCCAGGCGTTGATCGGCAGGTGGCCCATCAGGCCGTCCAGGGAGATCGAGTTCGGCGCGACCAGCAGGTGCGACAGCAGGTGCAGGCGCAGGTAGGCGTCCTGCGTGGACGCCACGGGGGAGTCCAGCGACGCCTCCACGGTGACGGCCTCCAGCCGCACGCGACGCAGCTCGTCCAGGTGCTCGGCCCCCTCCAGCTCGCGCGGCGCGTCCTCGTCCGGCGCGGAGCCGAGTGCGGGGGAGGGGAACCAGACGTCCAGCACCCGGCCGTCCCGGGCGAGGGAGGCGAGGCCGTGGCCCCAGGCGGTGCGGGGCGCGTCGGTCACCCGAGCAGGCTATCGAGCCGCCGCCCGGGTCCGAGGGCGGCGGAGGGCCCGCCCCACGCCCTAGGCTCGCCGGATGCCCGGGCTGGACCCCACCACCGACTCCGCCGACCTGACGCGGGCGATCTGCGACGTCGCCAGCGTGAGCGGCGACGAGGGGGCCCTGGCCGACCTGATCGAGGCGGCGGCCCGCACGGCGCCGCACCTGGAGGTCCTCCGGCTGGGTGACGCCGTCGTGGCCCGCACGCACCTGGGCCGTGCGAGCCGCGTCGTCATCGCCGGGCACATCGACACGGTGCCGATCAACGGCAACGTGCCCACGCGGCTGGAGGGCGACGAGATCGTCGGCCGCGGCACGGTGGACATGAAGGCCGGCGTCGCGGTGCAGCTGAAGCTGGCGGTCGAGCTGGCCGAGCCGGTGGTCGACGTGACCTGGATCTGGTACGACCACGAGGAGGTCAGCGACGACCTCAACGGCCTCAACCGCCTGCTGCGCACGCGCCCCGACCTGCTGGAGGCCGACTTCGCGATCCTCGGCGAGCCCACGGCGGCGGGCATCGAGGGCGGCTGCAACGGCAACCTGCGCGCGGAGGTGCGCACCTTCGGCCGCCGCGCCCACTCGGCGCGCGGCTGGGTCGGCGTGAACGCGATCCACCTGGCCGCGCCGATCCTCGACCGGCTCGCCGCCTACGAGGCGCGCACCGTCGAGGTGGACGGCCTGCAGTACCGCGAGGGGCTGAACGCGGTCGGCGTCACCGGCGGCGTCGCCGGCAACGTGATCCCGGACGAGTGCATGGTCCACGTGAACCACCGCTTCGCGCCCAGCCGCAGCGCGGAGGAGGCGGTGCAGCACGTGCGCGAGGTCTTCGAGGGCTTCGACGTGCGCATCGTCGACCTGGCCCCCGGCGCCCGTCCGGGCCTGGACGCGCCCGTGGCGAAGGCGTTCGTCGAGGCCGTCGGGGCGGAGCCGCGCCCGAAGTTCGGCTGGACCGACGTCGCGCGCTTCTCCGCCCTGGGCGTGCCCGCCGTGAACTACGGGCCGGGCGACCCGATGCTCGCCCACGCGGACGACGAGCGGGTGCCGGTCGCGCAGATCCACGCCGTCGAGCACGGGCTGCGGGCGTGGCTCACCGGAGCGTGACCGCACTGCGGTCGGCACGGACCCACGTCGCGATCAAGGACCACCTGCTGCCCTGGTGGGCGGTCGCCCTGCTGGTCTTCGCGGCCTCCCGGGTCGTCAGCACGGCGCTGCTCCTCTGGGTGCAGACCACCGCGACGCCCCTGTCCCGCCAGGGCGCGAACCCCTCCTTCCTCGACCTGACGACGGCGTGGGACGGCACCTGGTACTGGTTCATCGCCGTGAACGGCTACCCCTCGGTGCTGCCGGTCGACGCCGACGGCGTCGTGGAGACCAACCAGTGGGCCTTCCTGCCGGTCTTCCCCTACCTGGCGAAGCTGCTGACCTTCGGCGTGCTCGACTGGCGGGTGGCGGCGCTGCTGCTCAGCACCGTCGCCGGCTTCGCGGCGGCGCTGCTGCTGGGCGCCCTGCTGCTGCCGCACATCGGCCGCTCGCGCACGCTCTTCGCGGTCGCGCTCTTCTCCTTCGCGCCGCTGTCCTTCCTGCTGCAGACCGCCTACGCGGAGTCGCTCGGCCTGGCCTTCCTGCTGGCGGCCCTGGTGCTGGTGGATCGCCGCCGCCACCTCGCGGCGGTCGTGCCGGCGCTGCTGCTGGCCTTCACCCGGCCCGGGGTGCTGGCGCTGGCGCTGGCCGTCGGCGTGCAGCTGGTGATCCGCCTCGTCCGCAGCCGTCGCGGCGGGCCGCCGCTGCCCGCCCGGGAGCTGGCGGGCGCCGCGGTGCTCGCGGGGGTCACCGCCGTCGCCGGCTTCGCCTGGAGCGGCGTCGCCGCCCTGGCGACCGGTCGCCCCGACGCGTACTTCGCGACCGAGGGCGCCTGGCGGGCGCTCTGGATGCCGCACTCGACGATCGTGCTCTTCGAGCCGTGGTGGTTCGCCGCGCAGTTCTGGGCGGAACGCCTGGCGGGCGCCGCGGCGGCGCCCGTGCTCGCGCCGCTGCTGCTGCTCGTGGTCGTGGGCGGCGCCGTCGCGCTGCTCGCCTCCCGCAGGGTGCGCGCACTCGGATCGACGTCGGTGCTGTTCTGCGCCTCCTACGCCCTGTACCTGCTGGCGGTCTTCTTCCCGCAGTCGAGCACCTTCCGGCTGCTGATGCCGATGGCGCCCCTGGCGGGCGCGCTCACGCCCACCCGGACCGTGCCCCGCGCGGCCGTGCTGATCGGTTGCACCGCCCTGCAGGCACTCTGGATGTGGGTCGTGATCGGGCCGCGGCAGGACTTCTGGACCGTGCCCTGATCAGGCCCTCGATCCCGGGCGTTTTGGGAGTGGCGGGCCGGTGGGGAATACTGGTTCCCATCACGGATCTCGAGGAGAGGTGTCTCGCATGGCGGCGATGAAACCGCGTACGGGCGACGGGCCCATGGAAGCCGTCAAGGAGGGCCGCCTCATCATCGTGCGCGTGCCGCTGGAGGGCGGCGGCCGTCTGGTCGTCTCCGTCAACGATGCCGAGGCCAAGGAGCTGCGGGACGCCCTGTCCGCCGCGGTGAGCTGAGCCCCTCGCACGATGCGTGCCCCTCGTCCTCCCGGAGGACGGGGGGCACGTCTCATCTCCGGACCAGGTGCAGCAGGCCGTCGCCCACCGGGGAGAGCCCGGCCAGCAGGTCCTCCCGGTCGCGCACCGACTTCAGCAGGTCGCGGTAGACGACGGTGCGCTTGTCCCGGCGGGCGGGGATCGCGACCTTGCCCTGCTGCAGCACGCGGGCGACGAGCACGGAACCGCCGGGGCGCACCAGGCCCAGGGCGGTGTCGACGTAGGACGCCACCGGTTCCGCGTCCGCGTCGACGAGCACCAGGTCGTAGGCGCCCTCGTTCATGCGGGGCAGCACCTCGGCCGCCTTGCCGGTGATGAAGCGGACCGCCCGCCCGGAGTGTCCGGCGGCGGCGAACGCGGCCCGGGCGGCCTGGTGGCGGTCGAGGTCGTGGTCGATCGTGGTGAGCTGCGCCTGCGGGGCGCCCTTCAGCAGCCACAGCCCCGACACGCCGGTGCCGGTGCCGATCTCGACCATCGAGGACACCGCGCCGCCCGCCGCGGCCAGCGCCAGCGCCATGCCGGTCGCGGGGGACACGGGCTCGCACCCGAGCCGCAGCGAAGCCTCCACGGCCTGCTCGACGGCCTCGTCCTCAGGCACGAAAGCGTCCGCGAAGGCCGCCGGGGACACGTTCTCCGCCATCCGATCAACCCTAGGACACGGCTCGGCGGCACCACCTGCGCGGGGATCGATCTACCATGACCCGCATGGGCATCGGCGTCGAGAAGCTGTTCGTGATCGCGCTGATCGCGATGTTCCTCGTCGGACCGGAGAAGCTGCCCGACTACGCGCAGCGGCTGGGCCGCTTCGTCCGCAGCGCTCGGCGCATGCTGGACGACGCGAAGGAGCGCGTGCGCGAGGAGATGGGCCCGGACTTCGACGAGGAGGAGTGGCGCAAGCTCGACCCGCGCCAGTACGACCCCCGCCGCATCATCCGCGACGCGCTGCTCGAGCCGCCGGCGCCGCGGAACCGC
>JAKONM010000024.1 GCA_022701925.1 Microbacteriaceae bacterium | reverse complement strand
CGTCACCCGCATCGTCGGGGACTGGTCGGCCTACCGCACCTGGGCCACCAACCTGGCCCCCATCGCCGCCGACCGCTACGCCCCGGGGCGCTACCGGCGCCAGATCGCCGGCGCCGTCGCCGCGGTCGCGCACGTGCCCGCCGGCGAGCCGGCGGCTGCACGATGACCCGCGACGAGCAGCGCGCGGGCACCGGTCCGGCCGGCCGGCCGCTCCGCGTCGGCTACGCCGCCGGCGCCTTCGACCTGTTCCACATCGGCCACCTGAACCTGCTGCGCCACGCGAAGGGCGAGTGCGACCACCTGATCGCGGGCGTCGTCAGCGACGAGATGCTGCGGCAGGTCAAGGGCATCGAGCCCGTCGTGCCGCACGCGGAGCGCATGGAGATCGTGCGCAGCATCGCCTACGTCGACGAGGTCTGGCCGGAGACGCTGCCGGACAAGCTGGACACGTGGCGGGAGGTGGGGTTCACCCACTTCTTCAAGGGCGACGACTGGCGCGGCACCGAGAAGGGGCTGCGGCTCGAGGCGGAGTTCGCCGCGGTCGGGGTCGAGGTCGTGTACTTCCCGTACACCGCCTCCACCTCCTCCACCGTGCTGCGTCGCGCGCTGGCCGCGCTGAACGCCGGCGGCCGCGTCGAGGCGGAGCGCCACTCCCAGGCGTGACCGCCCCGCCCCCTACCCTCGTCGGATGACGACGGTCTCGCGGCGGGCGCTGCTGCTCGGCGGCGGGGCCCTGCTGGCCGTCTCTGCCGGCGCGGTCGCGGCGGTGACCGGCGGCGGCAGCCTCGCCGTGGCGCCTCGCCCGACGCCGACCCCCGCCGCTCCGCGTCCCACGACTCCCCCGCCGGCGCCCGCGCCGAGCCCGACGGCGGGCGGGCCGTCGCTCGGCACGACCTCCCTGGCGCAGCTGGGCGAGCCCGCTCGGCTCATCGCCGTCGCCGCGCTGGCGATCCCGGGCGTGATGCAGGACGTCGTCTCGGTCCCCTCCACGGGCGAGTACTTCGTCTCCCAGAAGATGTCGGGCTCCAGCGGCTCCGAGCAGCCGTACGAGAGCACCGTCTTCAACCGCGTGCGAGCCGCGGACGGCGCGGTGCTCGACGCGATGACCCTGGTCGACGGCGGCCACGGCCTCGGGTTCGAGGTGGAGGCGGCCTCCGACGGCACCTGGATCTGGATGACCTGGCACGGCGCCGGCGCGGACAGCCAGGGGCGGGAGCAGGACTTCGTGCGCCTGCGCTACACGCCGGGCACCTGGACGCGGGGGCAGGCGGACGCGCAGCTGGGGCTCACCCTGGTCGCGTTCCAGGACCGGACGCCCGAGGCGGTGTACCACTTCGACTGGGTCCGCGACCTGGCCGTGGAGCGCCACTGGAACCCGCCGCAGGGCAGCGAGGCGCCCACCGAGACCTTCATCCGGAGGCGCATCTCCGACCTGCGGTCCGGTGCCGACGACCGTTTGGACGAGATCCTGCTGCGCGCCTCGCCGCCGACCACGCAGGGCTTCGCGACGGTGAACGACACCCTGTTCCGCTGGCTCGGCTCCGGCGCCTCCGGCGGCGTGCCGAACCCCTCCGACCCCATCACGCTCGAGCAGTACAGCTGGGAGACGGGGCAGCTGGTGGCCACCGGGTCCTACCCCGGCATCTGGCAGCCGTGGGAGGACGGCACGAGCGAGCCGCAGGGGCTCAGCGTGCAGCGGGAGGCCGACGGCACCGCCTCCCTGATCCTCGGGCTGACGACCGGGGTCAGCGGCAACCACCGCTACCTGCTCTCGAAGCTGCCGAGCATCGGCGCGGCCTGACCTCCAGGGTCTAGCCGCAGCGCTCCTTCGCGATCGTCACCGGCACGTCGCGCACGCGCGGCGTGTGGCTGACCCCGACCGTCTCCGACGGATCGGTGCCACCCTCGAAGACGCCTCGCACCGTCACGGTCTGCTGCATCGGGATCTTGATGCTCACCGTGCCGACCGGGCGCCCGTAGAGCCGCCCCTGCACGGACGGCCGCCGGTCGTCGACGCCGGTCGCGTCCGGGTTCGTGTTCAGCGCGTACTGGATGTCCGTGCCCCACACGACCTTGCGCCCGTCGATGAACACGTCCACGAGCCGCGCGCCGACGGGGCCGTACAGCTGCACCCACTGGCGGTCGCCGCCGAACGGGATCCGCTTCTGGTGGGCCAGCACGAAGTCGCTGGTGACCTCCGCCCGCTGCTCGTCCAGCGTGTTCGTGACCGTCGTCGTCACCGTGTAGCGCGGCGTCGCCGAGCAGGTCGACGCGTCCACGCGGATCGTGTCGTCCAGGTAGTAGCTCATCTTGCTGGTGGCGTCGTCGTTGTTGTAGACGCCGAGCACCGTCTTCTCCGCGTTGTCAGCCGGCAGCATCGTGCCGAGCGGGGAGTCCATCAGCAGCGACTGCTCGCTCTCGCGGATGCTGAAGGCCTTCAGCCGCTGCTGGTCGAGCATCAGCGGCAGCTGCTCCAGGTACTTGGCGATGCCGCCCTGGCCCTTCGTCACCGCGGAGAAGATCGACGCCGCGGCGGAGGCGAAGATCTGGTTCTGCACCTTGACGTTCGAGTACTTCGCGTAGACGTCCGACAGCAGGTACGAGACCGCGTTGTCGGCGGTGATGACGTCGCCGCCCTTCAGCTGGATCGGCCCCGTCGCGCGCAGCAGGTAGGACAGGGCAACCGGGTCGAACGAGATCACGCCGTCGACAGGGCCGCCCGCCGTGCGCTGCCACATGGCGCGCACCAGGCGGGCGGTCGTCGGGAAGTCGGGCGTGAACGTGGTGTTCGTCACGTAGGTGCCGACGTAGTCGCCGTAGATCTTCTGGTACTGCGCCCCGAACGTGCGCACGGGCTCGGCGAAGGGCCGCGGGAACTCGCTGGAGTTCAGCTGCTGGTCCAGCGACAGCCGGCCCTTGTAGACCTTGAGCATCGCGATGACCGCCGGGTTGCCGCCGCTCGCCCGCTCCTCCGCGTTGTTCTGGAACATCAGCAGGTAGTAGCGGCGCCCCGAGCCGCCGAGCGCCGAGTAGAGCACCGGCATCACCTTCGTGACCTCCGCGCTGATCGGCTTCGCGGCGGCGAGTCCCTGGCGCAGCTGCACGACCTGGTCGACGAGCGGGCCGGCCAGGTCGCGGGTGTCGACGCGATCCGCCTCCGCCGAGCCGCGGACGAGCGCCGCGTTCAGCGTCCGCATCGGCCCGGGCATCCGCTTCAGCGGCTCGATGTCGATGCCCTTGGACGGCTTCAGGCTGTTCAGGCTGAGGCCCTCCGCGGCGACGGCCATCGGCTTGGCCGCCGCGACCAGCCCGTCGAGCACCTGCGACACCTCGCGGACGCCGCGCAGGTTCGGCCCGATGCCGGGCACGCCCTCCGCCGCCCGCCAGAGCGGGTCGCTCGCCGCGCCCGCCGCGAAGGCGGTGCGCGCGCGCACGTCCTCCTGCAGCGCGGTGCTGCTGGGGGTCTGCGAGGCGCTGATGCGGTAGCGGAACTGCTCCAGCTGCCCCTGCGCCTGGCTGAGCGCGACGACGGTGGCGACGGCGCGGCCGCCGACCCACAGCACCGAGCCGAGCAGCACGACGACCCCGGCGCCCAGCGCGATCAGCGCGACGGCGCGGACGATGCCCTGACCCACCGGCGCGTCCACCACGAAGCGGCGCAGCCGGTCGCGGAGGCGACCGGCTGCGCGCAGAGGATGCACCCTCATCGACCGGCTCTCACGAGCAGGTCGCCGTCTTCAGCTCGACGGGCACCGCGCGCACCTTCGGGGTGTGACTGACCTCGACGGTCTTGCTGTTGTCCGTACCGCCCTCGAACACGGCCTTCACCGTCTTCGACGCGCCGGGACCGATGTTCAGGCTGACCTGCCCGACCGGGCGGTCGTACAGCTGGCCCTTCACGGCGGGGCGGCGGTCGGCGATGCCGGTGGCGTTGTAGTTGGTGTTCTCGTCGACTCGGAAGTTGGTGCCCCAGACGACCTTCTCGCCGTCGATGGTGACGCTCTTCAGCGTCGCACCGACCGGGCCGTAGAGCTGCACCCACTGGCGGTCGCCGCCCGGGACGATGCGGCTCTGGTGCGCCTTCACGTATTCCGGCAGCGTGTAGGCCTTCGCCGCGGGCAGCGTATTGATGACCTTGGCCGAGACCGTGTACTTCGGGGTCGCCTGGCAGGTGTTGGTCGTGACCTTGACGGTCTCGTCCATGAAGTAGGACATCTTGCTGGTGGCGTCGTCGTTGTTGTAGACGCCGAGCACCGTCTTGTCCTTGTTGTCGGCGGGGAGCATGTTGCCCAGGCCGCCGTCCATCAGCAGCTGCTGCTCGTCCGCCCGGGTGGACCACATCTTCAGCCTCTGCTCGGCCAGCATCGGCTTCAACTGGTCGAGGTAGGCCTGCGGACTGCCCTGACCACTGGTCACCGCTCCGAAGATCCCCTGGGCCGCGGACGCGAAGACGGCATCCTGCACCTTGGGGTCTGGATACTTCGCGTACACCTCGTACAGCAGGTAGGAGACCGCGTTGTCCGCGGTGATGACCGCGCCGTCGGCCAGCCTCACAGATCCCGTGGCACGCATGAGGTAGGAGAGCGCGACCGGGTCGAAGGAGATCACGCCGTCGACCTTGCCCGGGTACACGCGCTGCCAGTACTTCCGCGCCGCCTGAGCGGTCGTCGGGAAGTCGGGCGTCATCGTGATGTTGGTCACGTAGGTCATCGCGTAGTCGCCGTAGAACTTGGCGAAGTCGGCGTTCCACGAGCCCTTCGGCATCAGGATCGGCTTGGTCAGCTTCGGGAAGTCGCCCGAGTTGCCCTGCCGGCCCAGCTTCACCTTGCCGTCGTCGACGATGAGCATCGCCATCGACGCCGGGTTGCCGCCGCTCGCGCGCTCCTCGGCGTTGTTCTGGAACATCAGCAGGTAGCGGCGCTTGCCCTCTCCGCCGAGCGCGGGATAGAGCACTGGCATCACCTTGCGCAGCTCCGCCGTCACCGGTGCCGCCTCGGCGAGCGTCGCGCGGAGACTGTCGATCGGCTGCTTGAGCTGAGGGAGCACGTCCGACGTGTCGATGGCCGCGGCGCTCCTATCAGCCGCCTGGATGGCATCGTCGACGTCGGCGATCGCCGGGGTCAACTTCTTGATCGGCTCGATGTCGATGCCACCGTCATGCGGCTTAAGGCTGTCCACGCTGATGCCGTCGGCCGCTTTTGCGAGAGGCCCGACGCCGTCGTGAACGAGTGCGTCGATCAACGTCGCCGTCTGCCCGAACGCCTTCAAATTGGGGCCGACCACCGGGAGGCGCTCGTAGAGCGACCACACGGGGTCGTCGATCTGCTGCGCGGCCTTCGTCGTGTTCGCCTGCAACCCGCGGTACAGGGCCGTCGTGCTCGGCGCGTTCGGCTGCCCGAGCGCGCTCTTGAACGACGTGAGCTGCCCCTGCGCGGCCTCGAGCGAGTCCTTCGCGATCAGGGCCCTGTTGCCCACGTAGAGCGTCAGCAGGGCGGCGGCGACGACGCCGAGGATCAGTGCGACTGAGCCGCCGACGGCGATGCGGCGGCGGGTGCGCTGCGCAGGCGTCCGCTGCTTCTTGCGCTTGGTGGCCTTGGGCACGGTGGTACGGCTTCCCTTCGGGAGGAGGTCGTGGGCGAGCGGTCTGCACCCTATTCGAGGGGCTGCGCCCCACCGCGCCCATCCTCCGGAGCGTCGCCGAAGCGTGATCCGACCTTCGGACCGGCCGCCGTCTAGCCTCGGCGGGGCGATCGGAGGGAGACGCGTGGGACACGAGCGACAGGTGTGGGTGGACGCCCGCCGCGACGGGCAGCACGGCATCGCGCGGTTCGGACACGAGGTGCTGACGCGGCTGCAGACCCCCGCGCGACGTCTCGGAGGGCCGCGCGACGCGCTGTCGCCGATGGACCTGGTGAACCCGCACCGCCTGCGGCTGGGGTCCCGCGACGTGGTGTTCTCCCCCGGCTTCCACTGCGGACCGACCCGCGCGAAGCAGCTGCTGACGCTGCACGACCTGATCCAGCTGCAGGACCCGGCGGAGCAGGACCGCAAGAAGGCGCTGTACTACCGGCTCGTCGTGCGCCCCGCCGTGCTGCGTGCCGGGCGCGTCCTGACGGTGTCGGAGACCTCCCGCACAGTGCTGCGCGACTGGCTCGACGACGAGGTCGACGTGATCGACGTGGGCAACGGGTGCTCGGACGCCTTCTTCTCGCAGCGACCTGCGTCCGAGCGCTCCGGACTCCTGTACGTGGGCGCGTTGAAGCCGCACAAGAACCCGGGCGTCGTGTTCGCCGCCGTCGCAGCCGAGCCGCGGCTGCACCTCACGGTCGTGTCGAACGACGACGTCGAGGCACGGCGGCTCGTGGAGCAGCACGGCCTCGCCGGGCGGGTGACCCTCCGCAAGGGCGTGTCCGACGCGGAGCTCGCCGCCCTGTACGCCTCGTCCTCGGCACTCGTCTTCCCCTCGCTCTCCGAGGGGTTCGGGCTCCCCGCCGCCGAGGCCCTGGCGGTGGGCTGCCCGGTCGTCCACTGGGCCGGGTGCGACGCGGTCGCCGAGATCGTGCTCGGGAACGGCGCCGCAGTCGACGAGGCGCAGGACGTCGCGCAGTGGCGCGCCGCCATGCTCGCCGCCGAGGCCGGCGAGCTGGAGGCCGGCGCAGCGGACCGGATCCGGCGTCGCTACTCGTGGGACTCGGTGGCGGGCCGGATCGACGACCAGATCGCGCTGGTCTGAGCCCGGCGAGCGCCGATCAGGCCCCGAGGCCCGTCTGGACCCAATCCTCGAGCCGCCGCTGGAAGCTCTGGACGGAGAAGTCGAGCACGGAGTCCGGGATCCGGCTGCGGTCGAGCGCCGCAGCCGCGTGCACCGCACGCTGCAGCTCCGCGGCGTCGAACCGCTCCACGAGCACCCCGTTCACCCCGGGCCGCACGCTCTCCCTGGCGCCTCCGACGGCGTTGGCGATGACCGGCGTGCCAGCTGCCATCGCCTCCACCGGCATCATCCCGAAGTCCTCGACCGGCGGGAACACGTACACCGCTGCGCTCTCGTAGAGCGCGTAGAGCAGCGCCGATCCCGGGCTCTCCACGAACACCACCGGCACGGAGGCCTCGGCGGCGAGCAGCTCGAGCTCGGCCCGCAGCGGCCCGTCGCCCGCCAGCACCACCGGCAGGCCGGAGGCCTCGCCCGCACGGACGACCAGGTCCAGTCGCTTGTAGGAGACGAACCGCGAAGCGCCGAGCACGAACTGGGCGGGCAGGGCGGCGAGCACGGCCTCCTCCTGCGGGGTCAGGCGATCCCGCCACCGGCGCCCGTCGATGATGCGCTGCACGTCGACCGGCGGGTGGATCACCACGGCGTCCCGCTGCCACGCCTGCTCGACCCGGGCCTTCACGAAGGCGCTGTTCGCGGCGATGGAGCGGGCCTCCTTCGCACGCCGGCGGTCGATCGGCTTCAACCCCGCCCCGACCACTCGGGCGATCGGCCCCTTGCCGCGGTCGTCCAGCTCCGGGTTCCAGATGTACCGCGCCGGCGAGTGGACGTAGACGAACTTCGGCGCGTCCCCTCCCGCGCCCTTCGCGCGGACGTGGTGCGAGAAGAGGTGGGAGCTGGCGAGCACCCACTCGTACTCCTTGTGCCGATCGACGACCGTCCGCCACACCATCGGCAGCGCGACGGCGGCCATCGCCTTCCTGTCGCGGATCGGCGTACTCGCCAGCCAGGACTCGGTGACCCGGGGCGTGATGTGCCGCCACGGCGCGTTGTTCCACGGCACGACGATGTCGCTCGTCGGGAAGGTGTCCGCGATGACCTCGAGCACCCGCTCGGAGCCGCCGTGAGGCTCGATCCACTCGTGTACGACCAGTCCGACGATGATTGCCTCCCGGCGTGTCCTGGAGGACGGTAGGCCCACAGCGCAGCACCACCCGCGTCTTGGGGGCGTGTCGCTCGACCTGGGCCCGGCCCGGCGCGCCTCGCTACGCAACGACACACTTGACCGACGATCACTCCTCTACCTCTACCGCCTGGACGGCCCGCGCTGTTCGGTCCGCTGCGATAAGGCCCCGCTACACCCGCAGAGTCTAATATCGACGGGTGGGCAAGGCCAAAGGGATAACTTGTATGCTTAAGAGCGATTGGAGAGGACATCCTGATCATCGCCGTCGTGGCCACGTTCAATCCTGATGCGCAGGTCGTGCAGAACATCCACCGTGTCGCGTCACAGGTTGACCATGTCCTCGTGGTGGATGACGGCTCAGCGACCGATACCAAGGATCCCTTTCTCCGCCTCCACCCAGGCATCGAGGTGATTCGGCTCCCGTCTAACTGCGGCATTGCGGCGACGTTGAACGTCGGCGCACGAGCTGCTCTGGACGCCGGCGCCGACGCCGTGCTGACGCTTGATCAGGACTCTTTAGTGAACGACAACTACGTTCGCAAGGCCCGAGAAGCCTCGAGCCGGCTGGAACGCGCGCACCGCTCTCCAGCAATCATCGCGGCCGGAGTGCAATCCGGCGCTACGGTGCGCGCAGTCCGCTACGCGGATCGAGGGGACGAAGTCACCCCGACCCTCGAGGCGATTCAATCCGGTCTCCTGATCCCCGCCACCGTATTCGAGCGGATCGGATGGTTCGACGAGGAACTGTTCATCGATTGCGTGGACACCGACTTCATACTGCGCGCCTCGCTGGCCGGAGTCCCTACGTACCTCGCGCGCGGATGTGCCGTGGAGCACTCCCTGGGACGTCGAATCCGCACGACGGGCGTCCGAGTCACTCGCAGCAGAGGAACATCCTTCGCATACCACCCGCCGTGGCGACGCTATTACATCACCCGGAACCGCGCCATCGTCTTTGCTAGGTTCGGCCTCGCAAGACCGGACTGGACGGCGGCTGGCATTGCCGGCGAGTTGCTCCAATTCGCTCGCTGCCTGGTCTTCGGCCCGCAGAAGGTGAAGCAGGTCGCTGCGGTAGCCACAGGGCTAGCGGACGCGCTGGGTGGGCGGCGAGGTCGACTTCGGGGTAACGCCGCTCGCGTCGTGGGCGCCCCTCAAGACTGAGCGATTAATCGACACCTCGGCCACCGCGTGGTGGCGATTAGCGATGTGGGCCGCGAAAGGGCCGTCTCGTCAGAACCTTGCCCAGTAGGCATCCGATCGCATCCTCAGACTTCGCAGGAATCCGATCCGCGTCTCCAAACCAAGGACGGGCGCCGTCGCAGCAGGGACGATACGACCGCTTCGAAATCCGTCGATGCGCCCACGCAAAGCAGAGGTGTCGCGTGAGGCGAGAAGCCGGAGGCTCACCACGATCGTCTCCGTAAGCACGGCTCGCACCGCCCATTTCGTATGCAGCACCCGGTACTTCCCTAGCAGGTATCCGCGCCCGTATCCCGCGAGGTAGCGCTGGCGCGCGGACCCTTTACCCGTCGTGGCACCTCCGAGGTGCACCGCGCGCGCGTCCTGGACTACACGAGAACTGTGGCCCGCTGCCCGAAGCCGTAGCGCCAGATCGAGTTCTTCGCCGTACATGAAGATGTTCTCGTCGAACAACAGGCCGTTCGGGATCGTTGCGCGTCGGTAGGCCGCAACCGCGCCGTAGGGCCCGAGAAGAGTCGGCGCCGACCTTCCAACGGCCTCTTGCGAAGCGCCGTGGAAGCGGACGAATCCGGCAAGCGTCGGGTCGGCGCAGATCCCGAGCGCATCCAGCCGACCGTCAGGCTGGAGGATCACCGGTGCAGCACTCCCGATCGCCGGGTCCTCGAATGCACGGGCCAGGCAGCCAGTCATCGCCGGAGCCGACTCGACATCGCTGTTCACCAGGACGACGATATCGCCGGTGCCCGCCGCGAAGCCGGCGTTGCAGGCCGCGGCGAAGCCCGAGTTCACCTGCATCCGCACGAGCTCGACCTGCGGGAAGGACGCCGCTACTCGTTCCGCAGTGTCGTCGGGAGAGCAGTCATCGACCACGATCACACGCGTCGCGGTCTCCTGCGCAACAAGGCGGGCGAGGCACCGTTGGACCATCTCCCAGTGCCCGTAGATGGGCACGATCGCGTCAATCGTGGGCAATTCCGACTCCGTCGCGGGCGATTCGGCTGAATGGTCCGGTCCATGTCGGGGGTATGCGACGCGAGGCCCGCGGCGCCGAGAACCGCTTGTAGTGCGACGCCGCCCGTACTCCGCACTGTAGGTGAGCGCGTCGAGCAACGCTCTGGCGCAAGTAGGCGGTCACGGGGATCAACGGGCTCCCTGCGACTGGAGCACGGTTTTGACGGTCCAGAGCATGATGACGAAGTCGTCGAGCAAGGACCAGTTCTCCGCGTAATAGAGGTCGAGACGAATTGTGTCCTCCCAGGACAGGTCACTCCGGCCGCTGACCTGCCACAACCCCGTAATGCCGGGCTTCACCAGCAGGCGCCGACCTGCGGCGTTGTCGTAAAGCGCGACTTCCTCCGCCCGTTGCGGACGCGGGCCGACCAGACTCATCTCGCCACGAATCACGTTGAACAGCTGCGGCAGCTCGTCCAGCGAGTACTTCCGGATGAACGATCCGAACCGGGTGATTCGGGGATCATTGTCGACCTTGAACA
>JAKONM010000005.1 GCA_022701925.1 Microbacteriaceae bacterium | reverse complement strand
GCCGCGAACGGCGTCCTCAAAGAGCGGAGGCGGAGAGTCCCCTGCTGTGCTCAGGTGGTAGTGCTGGGGGTGGGCGGGTTGTGGTGCAGCATGGTGCGGTGTCCGTCCGGCTGAGTGCACGAGCTCGCAGGGGTCTCCTGCTGCTGCTCTCGGTGCTGAGCGTCGGGGTCTTGCTGTGCGGGATCGCCGCGATGCACGCGCAGCTGGCGAGCGTCAACACGTCGTCCACCACCTCGATGGAAGCGTCGGTCACCACGCCGCACAACACTGACGGCATGGCTGGCGGTGCCGAGGTCGTGGCTGCCATGGATGCGATGCAGCACGGCATGGGCGGCATGGGTGCGATGGACTGCATGCTGCTGGGGATGATGTGCCTGTTCGGCGTCGTTGCCCTCCTGCTGCTCATGCTCGGCGGCCGGCTACGGTCCCTGCTGCGTCGACGTCTCGCCGTTCAGGCCCTCGCTGCCACAGTTGCCGGCTGGCTGCGGCCTCCTGCGCCGCCGTCGCTTCTCGTCCTGTCGATCAGTCGCACCTGATGTAGCCGTACCGACCCTTCGGGCTCGGCACGCGCTCACTCACACATCAGCTTCGATTGGACAACACACGATGAATTTCCGTACCCCGACCGCGATCGCGGTCGCCGCCACGACCGCTCTGCTCCTCGCCGCGTGCTCAGGCACCAACAGCGCCGGCGGCAGCAGCTCTGCCGGTGGCATGTCTGGCATGACCATGTCCGCGTCCCCATCGACGTCACCGTCGGTATCGGCCGCGGTCGTCGGCTCGTTCAATAAGCAGGACGTGCTGTTTGCCCAGATGATGGCCGCCCATCACCTGCAGGCGATCGATATGGC
Organism: Microbacteriaceae bacterium; assembly: GCA_022701925.1. Lineage (GTDB taxonomy): Bacteria > Actinomycetota > Actinomycetes > Actinomycetales > Microbacteriaceae > Amnibacterium. The sequence continues at coordinate 4,035 of JAKONM010000005.1, read as the reverse complement.
CGACGTGGTGCTGAAGAAATCCGGCATCGATCCCCGGGTCACTGCACTGGCGACGACCATCAAGAACGAGCAGACCCCCGAGATCGACCGGATGAACGGCTGGCTGAGCAGTTGGGGGTCCAAGCCCGTGACCTCGTCGATGGCCGGGATGAGCATGGGATCCGGCAGCGGCATGATGTCGATGGACGACATGACGGCCCTCGCGGACGCGTCTGGTGCGAAGGCGTCGAAACTGTTCCTCACGGGCATGATCACTCACCACACCGGAGCGATCACCATGGCGAAGACCGAGATCGCCGACGGGAAGAGCGCGGACGCGATCACCCTCGCGAACAGCATCACCACCAGCCAGACCGCGCAGATCGCCCAGATGAAGAACTTGCTGACCAGCCTCTGATCATCCGTGCGGTGAGGAGGAGGCGCCTGATGTCTTCTCCTCATCGCCCGTTCGCCACGTCCGAGGGTGTGATGCCGAGGTCGGGATTCTCGGCCCTGGTCAGATCCGCACGAGGTCAGGGGCGGACGACGGCCTCGTGGCCTGCGTGCGCGGCCGGTTCCAGTTGGAATGTCGAGTGCTCCAGCTGCACCTGGAAGTGCTCGGCGACGCAGGGCCTGCAGGGCGTCGAGCAGGGCCGACGCGACAGGACAATCAGCAGACCGGTACTCGCGGTCAAGCGTGGGTGTCGGCCTCGTGGGTTCCGTGTACCGCTGGCTCGAGCTGGAAGGTCGAGTGCTCGAAGCTCACCGCGAAGTGCTCGGCAACGCAGACCTGGAGTGAGTCGAGCACGGCGGGCGCATGGCCGTCCTGGAAGCAGCCGTCCTCGATGACGACGTGGGCGGTGAGCACCGGAAGCGAGGAGGAGACCTGCGAGGCGTGCAGGTCGTGCACGGCCTGTACGTGCGGCAGCTCGAGGAGGTGCCGGCGCACGTCCGCGAGATCGATTCCTGGCGGCGTGGACTCGAGCAAGACGGAGACCGTCTCGCCGAGCAGCTTGAGGGCGCGGGGAAGGATCAGCACCCCGATGAGAATCGCGGCGACAGCATCAGCACGGGTCCACCCGGTGAGTGCGATGACGATCGCGGCGATGGTGACCGCGAGTGATCCGAGCGCGTCGTTGAGGACCTCGAGGAACGCGGCCCGCAGGTTGAAGTTCGCTTTGCGCCCGCCGGCCAGCACGGCGATGGAGGCGACGTTGCCGACCAGCCCGATGATGCCGAACACGATCAGGGCCCCGGATCCGATCTCGGGTGGATGGATGAGTCGTCCGACGCCTTCGACGAAGACGAACAGTCCCACCGCGAGCAGGACCGCGGCTTGTGCAGTTGCGGACAGGACTTCCGCCCGAGCCCATCCCCAGGTGCGCCTTGCGGTAGCGGGCCTGGCGACCAGGCGTGCAGTGAACAGAGCGAGCCCGAGGCCGCCTGCGTCGGTGAGCATGTGCCCCGCGTCGACCACAAGCGCGAGGGAGCCGGTGAGGATCGCGCCGAGGATCTCGGCGAGCAGGATCGTGACGGTGATCGAGAACGCGATCGCGAGCCGCGGCAAATGCGTCTCGGCGTGCTCGTGGCTGTGCTCAGTCACCGATCCTCCGACTGATAATGAATCCCACTACAGCGCTATCATCGCCGCATGACGATGGTAGCGCCGAAGGTCGATCAGGCGGCAGTGTCGCTGTTCCACTCGCTCGCCGACCCCGCTCGGCTCTCGATCGTGCGCCGGCTGACCGCGGGCGAGGCGCGAGTCCGCGACCTGACCGACGCACTCGGACTGGCGCAGTCGACCGTGTCGAAGCACGTCGCCTGCCTTCGCGACTGCGGACTCGTGGACGGACGCACCGAGGGTCGACAGGTGTTCTACTCCCTCACCCATCCCGAGCTGATCGACCTGCTCGAAGCAGCCGAGCGCCTGCTCGAAGCCACCGGCTACCAGGTCGATCTCTGCACCGTGTACGGCACCGAGGCCCGGACCACGTCGTGAGCACCGACGCCCCGGTCACGCGACCCTTGGCGCGAGCCGCGCTCGGGCTTGGCGCCTTCACCATCGCGTACAACGTGGTCGAGGGCGTCGTCGCGGTGATCGTCGGTCTCGCCGCGGGGGCCGTCTCCTTGATCGGCTTCGGCCTCGACAGTGGCATCGAGGTCCTCAGCGCGATCGTGGTCGTCGTCCGACTCTCGGCCGAGGTCCGCGGCGGCGAACCCGACGAGCGCAAGGAAAAGCTCGCTCTGCGCTTCGTTGCAGCGACGTTCTTCCTCCTCGCGGCCTACCTGGTCATCGAGGGCATACGTGACCTCATCGTCGGCGAACGGCCCGAGACCAGCGTCGTCGGAATCGTCCTCACGGCGCTCTCGATCGTCATCATGCCGACCCTCGCCGCGGTCAAGCGCCGTGTTGGGCTGCGCATGGGCTCAGCGCTCGTCGTGGCCGATGCTGCGGAGACGCGACTCTGCGCCGTCCTGTCGGTCACGACCTTCATCGCGCTGCTCGCGTATCTGCTGCTCGGCTGGACCTGGCTCGATCCCGTCGCCGGCTTCGTCATCGCAGTATTCGCCGTGCTGGAAGGCCGGGAGGCTTGGGAGGGGGAGCTCGTCGAGGAGCACGGCGACTGAGGGACGCCGTACCTCTCCTCGCAATCAGCGCGAAGGACTGACCCGGTTTCTGTAGGTCAGCGAGAACGTCGCTCGATGAGCACGGTGTCTCGCCACCGCCCTTCGAGCGGCCCGTAGGTCATGACGGCGATGCGTTCGCGGGTGCCGACCCGGCGAAAGCCATGGCGGTCGTGGAGCCGAAGGCTTGCTTCGTTCTCCGGGAAGATGCTCGACTGAATCGTCCAGTAACCGGCCGCGTCAGCCGCGGCACACAGGTGATCGAGCAGGGCACCGCCGACGCCACGGTGACGGACATCGGGGTCGACGTACACGGAGTGCTCCACGACGCCCCGGTAGACCGCGCGCGTTGAGGTCGCACCTGCCGCGGCCCATCCGACGACGGCGCCGTGCTCGACTGCGACGAACCGGAGGTCCAGCAACTTGCCCAGGTCGAACGACTCCCAGGTCGGCGGCTCCGCCTCAAAGGTTGCGTGCCCGGACGCGATTCCCGCGCGGTAGACGGCCTCGACGTCAGTCCAGTCGCTGGGATCGAGTACCCGAATGATCACGCCGGGCTATCCGACCGGGATGCGAGTGAGCAGCTGCAGGGGCTGCCTGCTTGGGACTGCTGGAGTGGAGCAGCATGCGAGGCCGGAGCCGTCGGGGTCGCCGGTGGAGCAGACGCCGGTCTCGGGCAGGGTGAGGTGCACTTCACGCGCTGCCGCGTGGTTGCCGGCGAGTTCGTCTGCGATGGATCGGACCTGCTCGTAGCCGGTCAGCAGGAGGAAGGTCGGTGCGCGGCCGTAGCTCTTCATGCCGGCGAGGTAGAAGTCCGGCTCGGGGTGTGTGAGCTCGGCGACGCCGTGCGGTGGCACGGAGCCGCAGGAGTGCAGGTTCGGATCGATCAGCGGCGCCAAGGCTCGCGGTGCCTCGACGATCTCGTCGAGTCCGAGGCGGATCTCGCGGAGCATGTCGAGGTTGGGCCGGAACCCGGTCGCCGGGACCACGACGTCCACCGTCAGTCGCAGGTCCTGCCCCGCGTGGCGCCCGATGACCTCGAGTCGCCCGTCTTCGCGGAGCTCGAGGTCGTCGACTTCGTAGCGCTCCAGCATTCGGACGCGGCCCTGCTTCACGAGTCGCGCGACCCCGGACCCGAGTACCGCGCGGCCCTCGAGCTCGTCGGTCTCCGCGGTGAACACACGGACGGGCGACTGGTTCCGGATCGCCCAGGTGATCGTCGTGCCGGGTTCTTCGAGGGCGAGGGTCGCCAGGCTCAGCAGCGTGTTCGCGGCGGAGTGCCCGGCACCGATGACGAGCACGTCCTTGCCGGCGAACCGTGCCCGGTCCGCGCCCATCACGTCCGGCAGCGCCGCGGTGACGTGGCCGAGGAGGCGGTCGGGCTCGGACGGGTTCACGCCCGAGGCAAGCATGCCGTTCGGTGTCGTGGTC
>JAKONM010000352.1 GCA_022701925.1 Microbacteriaceae bacterium | reverse complement strand
GCCGTGAACACCCTGTCGCTGATCCCGGACTGGCGGGGCGCCTGGCGGGCCGCGACGGCCGCCGCCCGCGCCGGTGCCCGGGTCGCCGTCGCCGACGTCGGCCGGCCCGACGGCAGCCGTGCGCTGGCCGCGTGGACCGGCGTGATCTCGCGCATCGGCGCCTGGGACCCCGACGCCCGGCCCTGGCGCGGGGTCGAGGAGGGCGCCGTGGACGTCAGCGCCCGGTCCTTCCTGCACGGCCACGTGCAGCTGCGCACCGGCCGCCTGCCCTGACCCCCGCGCCGTCCGAGCGCTTCAGCAGGACGGAACGGCTCGCATCGTCCTGCACACGCGTGACGTTCCTGCTGCAGCGCTCGGGTTTCCCGACCGGGCTCCGGCGCGGTCGACGGGCGGGGGAGTCAGACGGAGGGCATCCAGGCCTCCGGCGGCTCGGAGCGCCCGGTCTCCGAGAGCCACTGGTCGGCCTGGGCCTGCAGCGCGGCGATGATCTGGAAGACCTGGTCCGCGGGGATCCGCACCCGGGCGCCGACGCGCACGGGCAGGGCCCCGACCACCTCGCCGTCGGGACCGACCTGCACCTGAGGAGCGGGCCCCGTCAACGACAGGAAGTCGAGCACGAACGTGTTCGGCGTGTGCCAGATCGCCGCGAAGTCCGCGAACACCCCCAGCTCGGCCTCGGGGGGCAGCGTCACCGCGATGGGCGGGGGACTCGGCTCGTCGCTCATCCGGCCACCGTAGGGCGGCGCCCCCGCAGGCGCCGTCGGTGGCGGACCCCAGACTCCGCCTGCGATCATCAGAGGCCAGGCGCAGGGCCGGCACCAGGAGGCGACGAGCACGTGCAGATCAACCAGATCAACCCCGGGACGGCCTTCCACCGCTCCCCCAACCGGATCATCGCGACGCTCTTCGGCGCCGTCTACCTGCTGGTCGGGCTGCTCGGCTTCTTCTGGACCAACGGCGTGCCGTTCGCGGGCCCGGGCGACGGGTCGAACGCCATCCTCGGCATCTTCGAGGTCAACCCCCTGCACAACGTCGTGCACCTGCTGATCGGCGTCGCGCTGGTCATCGCGGGCACGGGCACCGCCGCCTCGGCGAAGGCGGCCAACAGCACGGTCGGCGCCGCCTACCTGCTGCTCGGCGTGGTCGGCTTCTTCCTGACCGCCCCCGACGGCGGCCGCAACGCGATCAACTTCCTGTCGTTGAACACCGCGGACCACGTGCTGCACCTCGCCAGCGCCCTGGTGCTGCTGGCGACCGGACTGGGCGCGGACAAGGGCGCCACGCGCGCCCGCGAGCAGCCGGAGCCCGCCGGCGCGACCACGGTCTGACCCCCGTCGCGTCCGTGACGCGGACCTGGCCCGGCCTCGCAGCGATGGGGGCCGGGCTGATCCACCTGGGCATCGCCGCCGGATCCGCGCCGGTGCTGCTGGCGCTCTTCGCGGGCATCGGCGCGCTCGAAGTGCTGTGGTCCGTGGTCGCCCTGTCGCGACCGGCCCCGGCGCCGGCGGCGTCGCTGGCTGGCGCCGTGCTGCTGGTCGTCGCGCAGCTGGCCGTGCTGCTCTCCGGCTCCCACGACCACGAGGCGGCGGAGCCGTCCGCGGCCGGCGTCGCGGTGCCGCTCGGCACGATACTGGGGGCCCTGCTGCTGGACCTCGCGCTGGCGGCCCTGCTGGCGCTGCGCCTGCGGCGGGGGAGCCCGACCGGAGTGGTGGCGGCGATCCCCTTCCTGCTGGGCACCGCCGCCGGCGCGGGAGCGGTCGCCCTGATCACGGCGACGAGCCTCGCGGGGTCCTCGCTGGGCGGCCAGCACCTGCACTGAGCACGGGGCCCGCGGCGACGTCCGGCGGCCGACGACCCCTGGTCCGCGTCAGGCGGAGGTCGCCGCAGCGGCGCGCCGCTCCTGCACCCAGCGGCGCACGTCCGGGTCGACGATGACGTCGCCCGGGATCAGCGGCCGGTTCAGGTACAGGCCCTCCAGCGACGTCAGCCGGCTGAGAGCGACGTAGGTCTGGCCGGGGGAGAAGGCCTTGCGTCCCAGGTCGATGCGCGCCGACTCCAGGGTCGCGCCCTGCGCCTTGTGGATCGTCACCGCCCAGCCCAGCCGCACGGGCAGCTGCCGGAACTCGGCGACGACCTCCCGCGCCAGCTCGTCGGACGCGGCGGAGTACGTGTAGCGGTGCCGCTCCCACGTGACGGCCTCGACCTCGTGCTGCACGCCGTCGATCTCGACCTCGAGATTCCCTCCCTTGAGCTTCGACACCACGCCCATGGTGCCGTTCACCCACCGGCCCTCGGAGTCGTTGCGCAGCATCATCACGTGGGCGCCGAGCTTCAGCCGCAGCTCCTCGTCGGCGGGGTAGGTGCGGCCGCCGAACTCGCCCTCGACCTCGGCGATCGCCACGGCCTCGCGTCCCGGCAGCGCGTCGAGGGCGACCTTGTTGATCGCCGCGACCGTGTCGTTGCGGCTGGCCAGGGTCAGCGGAGGGTCGGCGGGCACCGCCCGGGAACCGACCTCGTTCAGCCGCTGCGCCATCTCCCGCGTGACGGCGCCGTGGCGCACCGCCGTGAGCAGCCGCCGGAACTCCTCGTCCGTCTGTCGGTGGATCAGGTCCAGGTGCAGGGTCCGCAGCCCCACCTGCTCCCACACGTGGGCGTCGAAGAACCAGAGCGACCGGTACTTCGCGGCGTACCAGGCCCGCTCCTCGGGACCCCCCGGAACGGGGGCCAGCTGGAACGG
>JAKONM010000331.1 GCA_022701925.1 Microbacteriaceae bacterium | reverse complement strand
CGGACAAGGCAATCGACCTGATCGACCAGGCCGGCGCCCGCATGCGCCTGTCGCTGGGCGTCCGGGTCGACGTGCCCGCCCTGGAGGCCCGGGTCGCCGAGCTGGAGGCGGACAAGGCCCGCGCGGTCGAGTCGGAGCACTACGAGGAGGCGTCGCGCCTCCGCGACGAGACCGAGGCGGTGCAGGCGCGCATCGCCGGTGCCGCCGGCGCTCCTGAGGCGACCGCCGTGGTCGACGAGGCGCAGATCGCGGGCGTCATCTCCCGGCTGACCGGCATCCCCGCCGAGCGGCTGACGGAGGCGGACCGGTATCGGCTGGCGAAGCTGGAGTCCGAGCTGCACGACCGCGTGATCGGCCAGGACGCCGCGGTGTCGGCGATCGCCAAGGCGGTGCGGCGCAACCGCACCGGCATGGGCGACCCGGACCGGCCGGTGGGCGGCTTCCTGTTCCTCGGCCCGACCGGCGTCGGCAAGACCGAGCTGGCGAAGGCCCTGGCCGCGAGCCTGTTCGGCGACGACACCGCCATGCACCGGTTCGACATGAGCGAGTTCGGCGAGCGGCACACCGTATCGCGGCTGGTCGGCGCCCCTCCCGGGTACGTCGGCTACGACGAGGCCGGGCAGCTGACCGAGCGCGTCCGTCGCAACCCGTACTCGGTGATCCTGCTCGACGAGATCGAGAAGGCCCACCCGGACGTGTTCAACCTGCTGCTGCAGGTGCTGGACGACGGCCGGCTCACCGACGGGCAGGGTCGCACGGTCGACTTCCGCAACACCGTCGTGATCATGACCTCGAACATCGGCAGCGAGTTCCTGGCCAGCCGCATCGGAGCCCTCGGGTTCATCGCGCCGTCCGAGGACGGCGCCGGCTTCGGGTCGGACGAGGCGCTGCGGGCCCGGGTCATGGGTCGGCTGCGCGAGGCGATGCGGCCGGAGTTCCTGAACCGCATCGACGAGGTCGTGCTGTTCCGCAAGCTGGAGCAGCAGCAGATCGGCGCGATCGTCCGGCTGATGCTGGCCGGCACGGCAGCGCGGCTCGCCCGGCAGGACGTCCTGCTGACCGTCGACGACGCCGCGGTGGAGTGGATCGCCCGCACCGGGTACGAGCCCGAGTACGGCGCCAGGCCGCTGCGCCGCCTGATCCAGCGGCAGGTGGAGGACCGGATCGCCGATCTGATGGTCGCGGACGAGCCCGCAGCCGGCGACACGGTGCGGGTCTCGGTCGAGGGCGACGCACTGGCCGCCCGCCTCGTCCGCGAGGTGCCGCTGGCCGCTTGAGCACGGCCGGTCGCCTCCGGCTCAGGAGCCCCACGGCCACCCGTCATCGGGTGGTCGTGGGGCTCCTCCGGCGTTCCGGCGACCCGACCGGTGCCCTCCCGCCCGTCGGCCGAGACGCGGACGAGCGGCCGGGTCCGCGATCAGCGCGGGAAGCGGCGGCGCACCAGCGCGAGGATCACGATGTCCGCCACGGTGAAGACGCCGAGGATGGCGCCGACCACCACCGGCCAGGTCTGCTTGGACGCCAGCCCGAAGATCACCAGGCCGACCGAGACCAGCAGCAGCACCGCGACGCCCTCGATGGCGCCGATGCGCTGCATCACCCCGCCCATCGCGCGCACCCGGCTCTGCCCCGGCTGGTCCGTGCGCCCGCGATCGTCCGTCATTCCCCCAGTCTGCCCGGCGGCGACCCGCTGCGAGGTGCGCGCGCTGCCTACGCTCGGACGATGACGGACGCGGTGCTGCAGGACGACCTGACGATCGAGTTCACGGCGGCGCTGTGGCGCTGGGCGGCGCGGCGCGACCTGTGGACCTTCGTGACGCTGCCGCCGCAGGTGCGGGACGACGTGCGCGAGGTCGCGGGCGACGTGCCGCGCGGATGGGGCGCCGTGCGGGTGCAGGCCCGCATCGGCCTCAGCACGTGGCGCACGTCGATCTTCCCGCAGGACGCGACGGGCCCGTACGTGCTGCCGGTGAAGCGCAGCGTGCGCGAGGCGAACGGCCTGGGCGTCGGCGACCCGGTCGCGGTCGGGCTGCAGCTGCTGCCCTGACCCGACCGGGTCGCCTTCCGACTACTGCGGCTTCTTGTCGTCCTTCGGCTTGTCCTCGCCCGGCTGCGAGCCGCCGCTGCTCCTCGGCGTCTCCGGCTTCGGGTCGGCCTTCGGACGCGCGTCCTCGTGCACGATCGCCTTGCCGCCGGTCATGTACTGCGCGGCCGGGTACGGCCAGCCGGACGCGCCGCCGTACTTGTTGTTCATCGTGCGCTGCACGGCCTGGAAGATGCAGTGCCGCATGACCGCGTACTGCGACCCGGCGTTGCAGCCGCTCGGGCCGTAGACGTTGCGGAGGCTGACGTTCCCGGTGACGTTGCCGACCCAGACCGCCGTCGCGACCTTCGTCGTGGAACCCATGACCCAGGTGTCCTTCGCGTTGTCGGTGGTACCGGTCTTGCCGAACATGTACCGGCCGTCGCCGAGCTGATCGACCGCCATCGTGCCGCTCTGCACCGGGTTCCGCAGGTCGTAGCCGGCGGCGATCATCAGCTGCTTGTCCTGCACCCGCCTGCAGTTCGCGCTCGGCACGGCGACCTTCTTGCCGTCGGAGTCCGTGATGCTGTCGATGCCGATGGTGTTGCAGCGCACGCCCTGGTTCGCGATGGAGGCGTAGGCGGTGGCCATGTCGATCGGCGCGATCGAGCTGCCGGTGCCGATCGCGGCGGCGGGCGTCGCCTCGAGGGCCCGCATCTTCGGGTCGCCGTTCTTGTCGTAGACGACCTCGCCCTTCTTGTTCGTCTGGAGCAGCGCGTTCTTCGCGCCCAGCGACTGCGCGATGTCCCGCATCTCGCAGAGGTCCTGCTCCTGCGCCATGGAGAGGAAGACGCCGTTGATGGACTTCGCGGTGCCCGCCTGCACCGTGTAGTTCCCCTTCTCGTTGGCGTCGTTCTTGAAGGGGTACGGGCCGTAGCCGTAGACCTGGCCGCAGGCGGTGAAGTTCGACTTCGGGATCTCGCGCGCGTTGCCGTTCACGGTCTGGTTCATCGAGTGGCCGCTCTTCAGCCAGCCGATCATGTTGAACGCCTTGTAGGTCGATCCCGGCTGGAACCCGGCGCCGGCGCCCAGCAGCTGGTCGACGTTGTAGTTCACCGCGGAGTACTTCGTGCGGTTCTTCGCGCCGTTCGGCTTGTAGGTCTTGTTCTGCACCATCGTCAGGACGCGGCCGGTGCCCACCTGCAGCGAGACCGACGCC
>JAKONM010000311.1 GCA_022701925.1 Microbacteriaceae bacterium | reverse complement strand
CCGCGCCGACTCCGCCGCCAGGTCCGCGACCGCCTCCTCTGCGGCGACCGCGAACGCCAGGGCCAGCGCGGTCGAGGGCGTGCCTGCCCGCAGGCCCCGCTCCTGGCCGCCCCCGTGCAGCAGTGCGCGGACCGGGGCGCCGCGACGCGCGACCAGCGCTCCGACGCCCGCCGGGCCGCCGACCTTGACGGACGACAGGCTGACGAGGTCCGCGCCCCACGCCCGCGCGTCCACCGGCACCGCGCCGAAGGCCGCGATCGCGTCCACGTGCACCGGCACCCCGGCGCCGTGCGCCGCCGCGACCAGGGCGGGCACGTCGTTCAGGGAGCCGACCTCGTTGTTCGCGGCCAGCACGGTCAGCAGCGCCGCGTCCGGCCGGGCGGCGACCGCGTCCGCCACCGCCTCCGGCCGCAGCCGCGCGGCGGCGTCGACCGGCAGGTGCACGACCTCCACGCCCTCGGCCGCCAGCGCCGCCACCGCCTCGACGGTCGCGGCGTGCTCGCCGCCGGGCAGCAGCACCGGGCCCGCGTCGCGGCCCCCCCGCGCGCGGACGGCGCCCGTGACCGCGAGGTTCACCGACTCCGTGCCGCCGGAGGTGAGCAGCACCTCGACGGGCTCGCAGCCCACCGCGGCCGCCAGCCGCTCCCGCGCCTCCTCCAGCACCGCGCGCGCGGCCTGGCCGTGCCGGTGCACGGACGAGGGGTTGCCCGTCGCGGACAGGGCTCGGACCAGCGCTTCCGCGGCGGCCGGACGCAGTGTCGTCCCGGCCGCGTGGTCGAGGTAGGCGGGCATCGCCTCAATAGGGTAGGCGCGTGCCAGCCGCCTCCGACCCGTCCGGCGATGCCTACCAGGACCTCGGGGTCCGGCTGACCGGGGACGGCGGCGTCCTGCGGGTCGTCAGCGCCACCGCGACCAGCATGGAGCTCTGCCTGCTGAACGAGCGGGACCCCTCCTGGGTGGAGCGCACCGTGCGGATGCGCCGCGACGACCACGGCGTGTGGACCGGGGGCTCGGCTCTGCTGACCCCGGGCCGCCGCTACGCCCTGCGCGCCGGCGGGCCGGACGGCCCGAGGCACGCCTTCGACCGCTCCAAGCAGCTGCTCGACCCGTACGCCCGCGGCATCGTGCGCCTGGACCAGGAGTCGTGGCGCAGCACGGTCGTCGACGACGCCTTCGACTGGGGAGGGGTGCCGAAGCCGAACACCCCCCTCGCCGAGACGGTCGTCTACGAGGCGCACCTGAAGGGCCTGACGAAGGAGCTGAAGACGGTGCCGCGCGCGCTGCGCGGCACCTATGCGGGGCTCGCCCACGAGTCGACGATCGCGATGCTGAAGGACCTCGGCGTCACCGCCGTCGAGCTGCTGCCCGTGCAGGCCTTCGCCAGCGAGCGCCGGCTGATGAAGCAGGGCCTCATGAACTACTGGGGCTACAACACGGTCGGCTTCTTCGCGCCCCACCCGCTCTACGCCTCGCTCACCGCCCAGGCCGGCGGCCCGCAGGCGGTGCTGACGGAGTTCAAGGGCATGGTGCGGCTGCTGCACGAGGCCGGCATCGAGGTGTGGCTCGACGTCGTGTACAACCACACGGCGGAGGAGGGCCCCGCGGGGCCGGTGCAGAGCCTGCGCGGGCTCGACAACAGCACCTACTACCGGCAGACCGACGAGGGCCGCTACATCGACACCACGGGCTGCGGCAACAGCCTGGACGCCTCGCAGCCGCAGACGCGGCGTCTGATCCACGACTCCGTCGCCTACTGGGCGCAGGAGATGCAGATCGACGGCTTCCGCTTCGACCTGGCCGTCACCCTGGCCCGCGACGAGCGGATCACGTTCTCACCGCACTCGCCGCTGCTGCGCGACCTGCAGCAGGACCCCCGGCTGGCGGGCGTGAAGCTGATCGCCGAGCCCTGGGACGTCGGGATGGGCGGCTGGCAGACCGGCGGGTTCCCGGCCGGCTGGTCCGAGTGGAACGACCGCTACCGCGACACCGTCCGCGACTTCTGGCTGACCGACACGGTCGTGATGCGCGACGGCGGGCTGGCCCGCACGGGCATCGGCGCGCTGGCCGACCAGCTGGCCGGGTCCAGCTGGCGCTTCTCGGCCGAGCGCGGTCCGCTGGCGAGCGTCAACCTGGTCACCGCGCACGACGGCTTCACGCTGGCCGACCTGACCGCCTACAACGGCAAGCACAACCAGGGCAACGGGGAGTCGAACCGCGACGGCGCGGACGACAACCGGTCGTTCAACTTCGGCGTCGAGGGCCCCACGCGCTCCGAGCGCGTGCTCGCCGACCGGCGGCGGGCCATGCGCAACCTGCTGGGCACCCTGCTGCTGTCGGCGGGCGTGCCGATGCTGGTCGCGGGCGACGAGCACGGCCGCACGCAGCGCGGCAACAACAACGCCTACTGCCAGGACGGGCCGGTCGCCTGGGTCGGCTGGAACCTCGCGGCGTGGCAGAGCGACCTGCGCGACGTGGTGCGGCGGCTGCTCGCCGCCCGCCGCGAGAACCCCGCGCTGCGGCCAGCCACCCACGCCGGCGGCGACGCGGTGAACGAGATGCACTGGTTCGACGCGGACGGCCGCCCGATGGACGACGCCGCCTGGAACACGCCGGAGAACCGGACCCTGCAGTACCTGGCGATCACGCCCGGCAACGCGACGCTGCTGGTGGTGCACGGCGACGAGACCCCGATGCGGGCCGTGCTGCCGGCGCACGAGGGCGTCGGCGGTTACGAGCTGATCTGGAGCAGCGCCGACGACGCGGCGCAGGGCACCGGGCACGGTCCGCGGGAGCACGTCACGATCGACGGCCCCACCCTGCTGCTCTACCGCGCGACCCCCGCCTGACCCCTCCCGCAGGCGAGCCCGACCCGGCCGAGTCCGGCCTGCGCGACTGCTCCGGACGCCCCGCAGTGGGGTCGCAGGAGGGCCCGGAGCCGGTGCTCCGGGCCCTTCCCCCGATCAGTGCGCGACGGCGACCAGGCCCATCTCGGCGGGGTCGGCCAGGTACTCGTTCTTCGGCACCACGCGCACGTTGTAGCCGAAGGAGCCGGGGCGGGCCAGCGTGACGGTGCCGGCGAACGTGGTCGACCCGTCGAGCACGATCGGCCCGGTGGCGGCGGACGCGGAGTCCTCCTCCAGCGGCGCCAGCTCGATGGTGGCCGTACCGACCAGGTCGTCGCCCTCGCGGGAGGTGCCGTAGACGACCTCCACGGCGACGTCGGCCGGGGTCAGCGACCCCAGCTGCACCTGGGCGCGCACGTGCAGGCGGTCGCCCACCTGCGGCACGGCGGCCAGCCCGCCGGACTCCACGTGCACCACGGAGACCCCGCCCCAGCCGGACGACACGACGCCCTTCCAGGCGGCCAGGTCGCGGCCGCCCGCGAAGTCGGACTCAGTGATGCGACGGGCGGCGACCGCGGCGGGCTGGTACAGCCGCGTCACGTACTCGCGCACCATGCGGTCGGCCGACAGCTCCGGCGACAGGCTGGCCAGGGTGTGCCGCACCGACTTCAGCCAGCGGGTGGGCAGGCCCTTGGCGTCGCGCCGGTAGAAGCGCGGTGCGATCTGGTTCTCGATCAGGTCGTACAGGCTCTCCGACTCCAGCTTGTCGCGCTCGGCGGCGTCGCCGGCCGCGTCGGCGGAGGGGATCGCCCAGCCGTCCTCGCCGTCGTAGTACTCGTTCCACCAGCCGTCGAGGATCGACAGGTTGAGCGCGCCGTTCAGGGCGGCCTTCATGCCGGAGGTGCCGCACGCCTCCAGCGGGCGCAGCGGGTTGTTCAGCCAGACGTCGGTGCCCGGGTAGAGCACCTGCGCCATCGCGATGTCGTAGTTCGGCAGGAACACGATGCGGCGGCGCAGCTCGGGGTCCTGCGTGAACCGGACCAGCTTCTGGATCAGGCGCTTGCCCTCGTCGTCCGCCGGGTGCGACTTGCCGGCGATGACCAGCTGCACCGGCCGCTTCTTGTGGGTGAGCAGCGAGATCAGGCGCTCCTCGTCCTCCAGCATCAGCGTCAGCCGCTTGTAGGTCGGCACGCGCCGGGCGAACCCGATGGTCAGCACGTCGGGGTCCAGCAGCTCGTCGAACCAGGCGGGCGCCGAGGCGCCCGGGTTCTCCTCGTGCCACGCCGCCGTGACCCGGCGTCGGGCGTCGGCGACCAGGTTGGCCCGCATCGTGCTGCGCACGCTCCACAGGTCCGCATCCGTGACGGAGGGGCTGGCCCAGTCCGCCGCGGTGGTGTCGGAGGTGCCGAGGCGGCTCTCCGCCAGGCCGAGCAGCAGCGGATCGGTCCACGTGGGCGCGTGCACGCCGTTCGTGACGGAGGTGATCGGCACGTCGGAGGAGTCGAAGCCCGGCCAGAGCCCGGCGAACATGCCGCGGCTGACCTCGCCGTGCAGCTGCGAGACGCCGTTGGCGTGCTGGCCGAGGCGCAGGCCCATGACGGCCATGTTGAAGACGTCGCCGGAGCCGCCCGGGTAGTTCTCCGCGCCCAGCGTCAGCACCTCCCAGGCGTCGACCCCGGGCAGCAGGTCGCCGGAGAAGTACTGCTCGATCAGGCCGCGGTCGAAACGGTCGATGCCCGCGGGCACCGGCGTGTGCGTGGTGAAGACCGTGCCGGCCCGCACCACCTGCAGCGCCTCGGAGAAGGAGAGGCCGTCGTGGATCAGGGTGGAGATGCGCTCGAGCCCCTGGAAGCCGGCGTGGCCCTCGTTGGCGTGGAAGACCTCCGCCTGCGGGCGCCCGGTGATCTCGGTCCAGGTGCGCAGGGCGCGCACCCCGCCGACGCCGAGCAGCAGCTCCTGCAGCAGGCGGTGCTCGCCGCCGCCGCCGTAGAGGCGGTCGGTGACGCCGCGCAGCGACTCCTCGTTCTCCGGGATGTCGGTGTCGAGCAGCAGCAGCGTGACGCGGCCGACCGCCACCTGCCAGATGCGCGCGTGCAGCGTGCGCCCGTGCGGCAGCGCCAGCGACACCAGGGCGGGAGCGCCGTCGGCGTGCCGCGTCAGGGTCAGCGGCAGGCCGTCGGGGTCGAGCACCGGGTAGGCCTCCTGCTGCCACCCGTCGCCCGAGATCGACTGCTTGAAGTAGCCGGCGCGGTAGAAGAGGCCGAGCCCCGTCAGCGGCAGGCCCAGGTCGGAGGCGCTCTTCAGATGGTCGCCGGCCAGGATGCCGAGGCCGCCGGAGTACTGCGGCAGCGCGGCGGCGATGCCGAACTCGGCCGAGAAGTAGGCGATGTGCCGCGGCGCGTCGGACAGCGACTGGTACCAGCGCGGCTCGGAGCGGTAGGTCTCCAGGTCGTCGCGCAGCGCGTTCGCCCGGGCGACGAACTCGGGGTCGGCGGCCAGGCGCTCGATGCGCTCGGGGCTCACCGCGCCGAGCAGCGCGACCGGGTCGCCCGCGATGTCGCGCCAGATGGTCGGATCGATCTCCTCGAACAGCGTCCGGGTCGGCTCGTGCCACGACCACCGCAGGTTCGCGGCCAGCGCGTCGAGCGCGGCGAGGGAGGCGGGGAGGACGGTGCGGACGGTGAAGCGGCGGATGGCTTTCACGGGATCTGACGGCTCCTTCAGCGGCGGACGGTCGTCACGATAGGCGATGCCGGTCCCGCGGGATGAAAACGGTTGCGCCGGGTGGAGGAGCGCGTCAGCAGACCCCCAGACCCGTCGACCCCCGCATCCCTAGAGTGAGCCGGTGGCCGACACCCAGGCGAGCAGTGCAGCACGATCCGCGACCGCAGGCCGGGCCGGTGCGCCCGGTGCGCGCTCCGGCGGGGCGCCCGCGGCAGCGGAGTGGCGGCCGGTGCTGGGGCGCATCCCGATCCTCGACCTGGCCCCGCAGCAGCCCGACGACCTCTGGCGCGCCAAGGCGTTCGACGGCGAGGTGGTGCCGTTCGCCGCGACCGTGTTCAAGGAGGGCCACGACGTCATCGACGCCGCGGTCGTGCTGACCGCGCCCTCCGGACGCCGGCTCGAGCGCCGCATGACGCAGGTGAACCCCGGCCTGGGCCGCTGGACCGCGCCCGTGCTGGTGGACGAGACCGGCGAGTGGACGTGGCACGTCGAGGCGTGGCTGGACGACTGGGGCACCTGGCTGCACGACGCGGACATCAAGGTGCCCGCCGGCATCGACGTGGAGCTGATGTTCGAGGCGGCGGCCCTGCTGCTCGAGCGGGCCGCGGGCGAGGACCGCCCGGACGGCGACCGCGCGCTGCTGCGCGACACCGCGGGCGCGCTGCGCGACCGCGGGCAGGACCCGCTGACGCGGCTGCGGCTGAGCCGGCAGGACCGGCTGGTCGAGCTCGTCGCGGCCGGGCCGATCCGCAGCCTGCTGACCACCGGGCCGGAGCGGGTGCTGCTGGTCGAGCGCCTGCGCGCCGGCCGCGGCTCCTGGTACGAGTTCTTCCCCCGGTCGGAGGGCGCCGTGCGCCACGACGACGGCTCGTGGACCTCCGGCACCTTCCGCACGGCCGCCATGCGGCTGCCCGCGGTGGCCGAGATGGGCTTCGACGTCGTCTACATCCCGCCGATCCACCCGATCGGCCGCACGAACCGCAAGGGACCGAACAACACCCTGACCGCCGGCCCCCACGACCCCGGGTCGCCCTACGGGATCGGCGCCGCCGAGGGCGGGCACGACTCGATCCACCCCGACCTCGGCACGTGGGAGGACTTCGACGCCTTCATCGCCGCGGCGGCCGGGCTGGACCTGGAGATCGCGCTCGACATCGCGCTGCAGGCCTCCCCGGACCACCCGTGGGTGAAGGAGCACCCGGAGTTCTTCACCACGCTGCCCGACGGGTCGATCGCCTACGCCGAGAACCCGCCGAAGAAGTACCAGGACATCTACCCGCTGAACTTCGACAACGACCCCGAGGGGTCGTACGCCGAGATGCGGCGCGTGTTCCAGGTGTGGATCGATCACGGCGTGCGCATCTTCCGCGTCGACAACCCGCACACGAAGCCGCTGGCGTTCTGGGAGCGGCTGATCCACGACGTGAACGCGGACCACCCGGACGTGATCTTCCTGTCGGAGGCCTTCACCCGGCCGCCGATGATGCGGGGCCTCGCGAAGGTCGGCTTCCAGCAGAGCTACACCTACTTCACCTGGCGCAACGGCAAGGACGAGCTGCAGGAGTACCTGACCGAGCTCGCCGAGGAGACCGCCGACTACCTGCGGCCGAACTTCTTCGTCAACACCCACGACATCCTGACGCCGTACCTGCAGTTCGGCGGCGAGGCCGCCTACCGCATCCGCGCCGCGCTGGCCGCGACCAGCGTGCCGAGCTGGGGCGTCTACTCCGGCTACGAGCTGTACGAGAACGTCGCCCGCCCGGGCGCCGAGGAGAACATCGACAACGAGAAGTACGAGTACCGGCCGCGCGACTGGAAGAAGGCCGCGATGCTCGGCCGCACGCTGGCGCCCCATCTGGCGCGCCTGAACGGCATCCGCCGCGACCACCCGGCCCTCGGCCAGCTGCGCAACATCCGCTTCCACTGGAGCGAGTCGGACGCGGTGATCGTCTACAGCAAGCACCTCGACGCCGAGTTCACCGGTACCGGCTCGTCCGACACCGTGCTGGTGGTCGCCAACCTGGACCCCCACGGGGCCCGCGAGACCGTGGTGCACCTCGACGTCGAGGCGTTCGGCAAGCAGCCCGGCGACGTCTTCACGGTGCGCGACCTGATCACCGGCGCCGTGTGGCAATGGGGCTCCGACGCCTACGTCCGGCTCGACCCCTTCGGGGAGCCGGTCCACATCCTCGCCGTCGAGCACTGACGGCACACCCAGGAGGTTCGATTCCCATGCCCAGGAAGAGCACGAAGGCCGCCAAGGCCGAGGCCGCGCACACCGCCGAGGTGCCGGAGGCGCTGGCGGACGGCACCCTCGTGCCCGACGAGGGCGCGACCGGGACGGAGAATGCCGACCTGCCCGCCGAGGTGCCCGGCGTCGCGCTGAGCGAGCCGCAGGCGGCCGCGGCGGAACCGGCCGCCGACACCGCGGACGACGCCCCGGGCGTCGATGCGCCCGTGCCCGCCGACGACGTGCTGGCCCGGATCGCGGACGGGACGCACAGCGGGCCGCACTCGGTGCTCGGCCAGCACCCGGTCGAGGGCTCGGACGCGGTCGTCGTCCGCGCGCTGCGCCCGCTGGCGCGCGGGGTCGTCGCCGTGCTCGACTCCGGCGAGCGCGTCGATCTGGCCCACGCGGGCTGGGGCGTGTGGCAGGGCGTGTCGACCGCCGGGTTCCAGGACTACGTGATCGAGACCGAGTACGAGGGCGACGTCTCCTGGACCGCGGACGACCCGTACCGCTTCCTGCCGAGCGTCGGCGACGTCGACCTGCACCTGTTCGGCGAGGGCCGCCACGAGCGGCTGTGGGACATGCTCGGCGCGCACCACCGCGAGCTGCACGGGGTGCACCGCACCTCCTGGGGCACCGCGTTCTCCGTCTGGGCGCCGCACGCGCAGGCCGTGCGCATCATCGGCGACTTCAACAACTGGAACGGGCGGCTGCACGCGATGCGCCGCCTGGACGGCGTCGGCGTCTGGGAGCTGTTCATCCCCGGGCTCGACCCCTACAACGCGTACAAGTTCGAGATCCTCACCCGGGCCGGCGAGTGGATCGAGAAGGCGGACCCCATGGCCCGCCACACCGAGCAGCCGCCGGCGACCGCGTCGGTGATCAGCGAGAGCTCGTACAGCTGGGGCGACTCCGCCTGGCTCAGCACCCGGGCCGGCCAGAACCCGAACGACCAGCCGATCAGCGTGTACGAGATGCACTTCGGCTCGTGGCGCCGGGGCCTCGGCTACCGCGAGGCGGCCGACCAGCTGATCGACTACCTGCACGAGACGGGCTACACGCACGTCGAGTTCCTGCCGCTGGCGCAGCACCCCTACGAGCCGTCGTGGGGCTACCAGGTCACCGGCTACTACGCGCCCGACTCCCGCTTCGGGCACCCGGACGACCTGAAGTACCTGATCGACCGGCTGCACCAGGCCCGCATCGGCGTCTACCTGGACTGGGTGCCCGGCCACTTCCCGAAGGACGCGTTCGCACTGGCGCGGTTCGACGGCGAGCCGCTGTACGAGCACAGCGACCCGCGCCTCGGCGAGCACCAGGACTGGGGCACGCTGATCCCGAACTTCGGCGACAGCCAGGTGCGCAACTTCCTCGTCGCGAACGCCCTGTACTGGCTCGACGAGTTCCACGTGGACGGCCTCCGCGTCGACGCCGTGGCCTCGATGCTGTACCTGGACTACTCCCGCGAGGAGGGCCAGTGGCTGCCGAACCGCAACGGCGGGCGGGAGAACCTGGAGGCGATCAGCTTCCTGCAGGAGACGACCGCCACCTGCTACAAGCTGCACCCGGGCGTGATGCTGATGGCCGAGGAGTCCACCAGCTGGGGCGGGGTGACGCACCAGACCGATCAGGGCGGCCTGGGCTTCGGCCTGAAGTGGAACATGGGCTGGATGAACGACAGCCTGCGCTACATCGCGATCGACCCGATGTGGCGCAGCCACCATCAGGACGAGCTGACCTTCTCGTTCCACTACGCGTTCAGCGAGAACTTCCTCCTGCCCATCAGCCACGACGAGGTCGTGCACGGCAAGGGCAGCCTGGTCGGCAAGATGCCGGGCGACCCGTGGCAGCAGCTGGCGAACACGCGCGCCTACCTGGCGTTCCAGTGGGCGCACCCGGGCAAGCAGCTGCTGTTCATGGGCCAGGAGTTCGGGCAGCGCAGCGAGTGGAGCGAGTCGCGCAGCCTCGACTGGTGGATCCTCGACCAGCCCGCGCACCGCGGCCTGCTCAACTTCGTGAGCCAGCTGAACCGGGTGTACCGCGAGAACCCGTCGTTCTGGCAGCAGGACTCGTCGTCGGCCGGCTTCAGCTGGATCGACGGCAGCGACGCGCAGAACAGCGTGCTCTCCTTCCTGCGCTGGGACCGCGACGGCAACCCGATCGCCGCGCTGTTCAACTTCTCCGGCCGGCCCGTCGGCGACTACCGCGTGGGCCTGCCCTTCGCGGGCACGTGGGAGGAGCTGCTGAACAGCGACGCCGGGGAGTTCGGCGGCTCCGGGGTCGGCAACTACGGCTCGGTCGTCGCGGAGTCGGAGCCGTCGCACGGCCACCCCGCCTCGGTCGTGCTGACGCTGCCGCCGCTGGGCGCGCTGTACCTGAAGCCGAAGACCCGCCGCTAGCGGCGGCGGCTGCGAGCAGGGCCCGGTCGACCTCGGTCGACCGGGCCCTTCCGTGCATCCGGGTCCCGGCGCACCGCCGTCGGCCCGCCGCCGGCCGGGACCCCGGATCCACGCCCCCCGCTCTGGGGTCCGCATTCCGGAGGACAGAGGTTGTCCCCATCCGGTCGGGCCTCTAGCGTCGAAGGAGGTGCAGGACCCCGCGCTCGATCCCCGTCGAGCGCCTGCACCGCCGCACCGTCACCCGCGGTGCTCCCCCTTCCGAGCGGCCCCGAACGCCGCCCGGCGACCCGGAACGAGCCCACCCATGCTCAGCACCACCAGCCTCGGCCTCGGCCCGGCCGTCAGCGCGCTCCCCGCCCGCTGACCGCCCGGCGGTCCTCGACCGCCGTCCCATCCGACGCCTGAGTCGGCCGCCGTCCCCGCGGCGCACCGACCGGTCCCCTCCCCCGAAACGGACCTGCAGACCCATGACCGCCTCCCCCCTCGCCCTCGCCCGGCCGCGCGTCGCCGCCGCACCCGTCATCCGCTGGGCCGGCCGCTACGCCCGACGGCTCGCCCTGACCGACGCCGCCGTCGTGGTCGCGGCCGTGCTGACGACGCATCTCGTGGTCTTCTCCGGCACGACCCAGCTGACGACCCGCGGCGGCTCCGACGCCCTCATCGACTACCCGGTCGTGTCGGCGGCGGTCGCCCTGATCTGGATCACCTGGCTCGCGGTGTTCGACAGCCGCGACGAGGACGAGGTGGGCTCCGGCTCCACCGAGTACCGCCGCGTCATCCGCGCCGGGGCGGCGACGCTGTTCACCGCCATCACCGCCGCCTTCTTCCTGGGCCTCGACCTGTCGCGCGTCTGGACCGCCGCCGTCGTGCCTGCCGGCACCCTGGCGCTGCTGGCGGGCCGCTGGGCGTGGCGACGCTGGCTGGCCGCCCGCCGCGCCGAGGGCGAGTTCTCGCACCGCGTCGTGCTGGTCGGCAGCACCGAGACCGTCGTCCGCACCGCGCTGGACCTCGGCCGCCACCCGGACCACGGCTACCGCGTCGTCGGCGTCGCCCTGACCGACGGCCCGACCTCCGGCACCATCGCGGACCTGCCGATCGTCGGCGACATCGACGACGTGCCGAACGGCCTGCGCCTGCTCGGCGCGGACACCGTCATGGCGACCAGCAGCGACCAGCTGCCCGCCGACCGCGTGCGCGACCTGGCCTGGCACCTGGACCCGGCGCACCATCTAGTGCTGGCTCCGGGGCTGACCGACGTGGGCGGCTCGCGCATCCACCTGCGCCCCGCCGCCGGGCTGCCCCTGATCCACGTCGAGACCCCGCACCACGCGGGCGCCGGCAAGATCATGAAGCGCGTGTTCGACGTCGTGCTGGCCGCCGCGGGCCTCGTCGTGCTGGCCCCCGTGCTGGCCGTCATCGCCGTGCTCGTGCGCCGCGACAGCGCCGGCGGCGTCTTCTACCGGCAGGAGCGGGTGGGTCGCAACGGCGAGCCCTTCTCCATCCTGAAGTTCCGGTCGATGTCCGCCGACGCCGACGTGCGCCGCGAGGCGCTGACCGAGGGCATGGCCAAGGGCCTGTTCAAGATGGTCGACGACCCCCGCATCACCCGCGTGGGCCGGGTCCTGCGCCGCTACTCCCTGGACGAGCTGCCTCAGCTGGTCAACGTGCTGCGCGGCGAGATGAGCCTGGTCGGCCCGCGCCCCGCGCTGCCCTCCGAGGTGTCCGAGTACGACCGCCGCGAGCTGCGCCGCCTCGCCGTGACCCCGGGCCTCTCCGGCCTGTGGCAGGTCAGCGGCCGCTCCGACCTGGACTGGGCTGACGGCATCCGCCTCGACCTGTACTACGTCGAGAACTGGTCGATGACCCAGGACCTGCAGATCCTGTGGCGCACCGCCCGCGCCGTGACCGCTTCGGAAGGCGCGTACTGACCTGTCGGCGGAGCCGACTGATCAATACAGCAGCCCGGCCAGGCGCCGTCGCGCCGGGGCGACCCGGGGGTCGTCCGGACCGGCCAGGGTGAAGTAGTCGAGCAGGCGCTGGCGCAGCGTCGCGCGGTCGTCGGGGGCCGCGCCGGCGAAGACGTCCAGCAGCCGGCCGAACGCGTCGTCGAGGTGCCCGCCGGAGACGTCCAGGTCGGCCACGGCCAGCGCTGCGGCGACGTCCTGCGGAGCGGCGGCCGCGGCGCTGCGCGCGTCGGGAGCGGTGGAGCGCAGGCGGTCCAGCAGCTCGACCTGGGCGAGCGCGGCGGGGGCCGCGGCGTCGCGCGGGTCCTGCGCGATCGCGGTGCGGAACAGCCGCGCGGCCTCCGCGTAGTCCTCGCGACCGATCGCGTCGTAGGCCTCCGCGTGCAGCGGAGGCAGGGGCGCGGGCTCCGGCTCGGCGGGCGCCCCGTCCTCACCGGCGCCGCCGTCCGGCACCGAGCCGGTGACGCCGTGCTGGGCGGCGAGCGAGAGGAGCTGGTCCAGCAGCGGTGCCAGCTGGTCCTCGGGCAGCACGCCCGCGAACAGCGGCACCGGTGCGCCGGCGACCACCGCGACGACCGTGGGGATGGACTGCGCCTGGAACGCGTCGGCGACCTGCGGGTTGGCGTCCGCGTCGACGATCGCCAGGACGAGCCGGCCGCGGAGGGCCTCGACCGCGCGCCGCAGCGGCGGCACCAGGTCCTGCGAGGGAGTGCTCCAGGTCGCGATCAGCGCGACCACGACGGGAACGGTGCGCGACAGCTCGATCAGCTGGGGGAACTCGGCGTCGCCGACCTCCACCACCACGCGGGACTGCTGGGGATCCGGCGCACCGCCCGCCGCGCCCTGCTCCGGGGCCTGCTGCCCGCGGGCGGCCTGCGCCGCCTGCTGGGTCTTGCGGGCCACGAGGGGCGACAGGTCGATCGCGCCGCGGAGCCCGCCTGGCGGCGGGGCGGGGGAAGCGGCCACAGGCGCTACAACTCCTTCGCGGAAACGAGACCCTGAGCGTAGCCGAGCAGCTGGACCGGCTTGTCCGAGCCGGCGGAGGGCACCGCGAAGAGCAGCTGGTACCCGTAGACCGACTGGATGCCGCTGCCGGTGGAGGACGTCTTGGCGAGGATCTTCGTCCCGCCGCTCGGCCGCACCGTGACCCCGGTGCGCTTCGGCTTGACGGTCCACTTCTCCTCGAGCTGCACGGTGACGAGCGCACCCGCGTCCGCCGTCGCCAGCGCGATCACGGAGGAGGGGTCGACGGCCTTGTCGGAGAAGGTGATGCCGGCCGTGCTGCCGAGCTTCTTGGCGATCTT
>JAKONM010000302.1 GCA_022701925.1 Microbacteriaceae bacterium | reverse complement strand
GGTTCAGCACCAGGAAGCGGGGGATCAGCAGGACGACGCCGGGCACCGCCATGACGGCGATGACGCCCGCGAAGATCAGGCCGCGCCCGGGGAACCGGAGCCGCGCCAGCGCGTAGCCGGCGAGGCTGTCGCAGAGCACCCGCCCGATCGTCACGAAGACCGTGACGATCGCGGAGTTCGCGAACCAGCGCGGGAAGTCCGAGTTGAGGAACACCGTCTCGTACGCCTGCACGGTCCAGGTGCGCGGGATCAGGCTGAGCGGGTCGTTCGTCGCGTCCGTCTCGGTCTTGAACGACGTCGCGATGTTGATGAGGAACGGGTACAGGTAGATCACCGCGATCAGGATCAGCACCGCGTAGAGCGCGATCCGGGCGACCGGGGTGCGCCGCCGGCGCCGGCGAGGTGCGGCGGTGCGCTCGCCGGTCCCGACGGCGGTCTGGACGACGGCGGTGGTCCGGGCGGGGGTGGTCGCGGTCATCGTCGGTCTCCTCGGGACGAACCGGTCAGGTCGGTGCCGCCGGTCTCGGCCGTCGCGATCGAGCGGTCGGCGGCGCGGTAGGCGCCGTCGGCGCCGGTGATGAACCCGTTGCGGCGCATCCGGCGCTTCGAGACGCCGCGCTCGCGGAGCACGAACCGCTGGAACAGGGTGAGCGCCACGATGATCGCGAACAGGATGAAGGCGATGGCGGCCGCCTGCCCCCACTGCTGGTTGATGAACCCCGCCTGGTACGACAGGAAGGCCGGGGTCAGCGTCGTCTTGCCGGGGGCGCCCTTCGACCCCGTGTACACCTGGTCGAACACCTGCCAGGTGCCGATCAGGCCCAGCGTCAGCACGGTGAAGAGCGTCGGCCGCAGCTGCGGCAGCGTCACCAGCCGGAAGCGCTGCCACCCGCTGGTGCCGTCCATCATCGCGGCCTCCTCGACCTCGCCCGACAGGTTCTGCAGGGCGGCGATGAACAGCAGCATGAAGGTGCCGGAGGTGGTGAAGACCGCCATCGAGATCAGGATCAGCATGCCGAAGGAGGGGCCGGCCAGCCAGTCCCACCACGAGACTCCCAGGAAGCCCGCCCCGGTGAGGAAGCCGGGCCCGTTCTGGACGCCGACCGCCGCGAGCAGCCCGTGCAGCACCCCGGTGGCGTCCGCGGGCCAGTTCGGCCCCTGGATGCCGAAGATGCGCAGCAGCGCGTTCACGGCGCCCGCCGGGCTGAAGAGGAAGAACCACAGCACCGTGATCGCCACCGAGCTGGTGACGGACGGGAAGTAGAACGCGGTGCGGAAGAAGCCGCGGCCCTTCAGCAGGCGCGAGTTCACCAGCGAGGCCAGCAGCAGCGCCAGCGCGGTCTGCAGCGGCACCACCAGCAGCACGTACCAGAGGTTGTTCCTGAGCGCGGTGCCGAAGTCGCTCTCCGCCAGGCCGCCCCCGGAGGTGATGGCGCCGTAGTTCTTCAGCCCGACGAAGTTCACGTCGGAGGAGAAGGGCGAACCGCGCCCGCCCCAGTCGCTGACGCTGACCCACAGCGCCATGACGATGGGGACCACGAGGAAGACGACCAGCAGGATCACCGCGGGTGCGGTGAACAGCAGGCCCGCGCGGGTCTGGCCGCGGCGGATGCCGTTGCCGTGCCGCTGGACCGGCTGCCTGACCGGTGGTCGGACGGTGGCGCTCGTCATCGTGTGCCTCCTCGTGGTCCTCAGGTCCCGTCAGCCCTGCAGGGCCGACAGGTTCTTCTGCGCCGTGCCGAGCAGCGAGTCGATGTCGGCGGTCTTCAGCGAGCCCAGCTTCGAGTTGAGGTCGGTGACAACGTCGCCGTTGCCGGCCGCGGTCGGGACGCCCTTGGCGAAGTCGGCGCTGTCGATGAAGGCCGAGTAGTCGGGGTAGATCTTCTTCCAGCCGTCGGCGGCGGACTGGACGGACGGCATCGGGCCGAACGCCTTCGCGAACGCCAGCTGGTCGTCCGAGCTGGTCAGCTGCTCCACGAGCTTCAGCGCGGCGGCCTGGTTGGGGCTGTCGGCGGCGATGCCCCAGCAGTTGGTGAACTGCAGGGTGCCCTTGCCGGCGGGGCCGGCGGGCAGCGGCACGACCTTGTAGTCGACGTCCGGGTAGTCCGACTTCATGGCGCCGGTGATCCAGTTGCCCTCGATGGTCATCGCGGCCTGGCCCTTGCCGAAGGCCTCGCCGCCCCAGCCGGCGCCCACGTCGGTGGTGAACTTCCACCACCCGGACTTCAGGCCGTCCTGCACGTAGGTCAGCGCCTGCTTGTTCGCGGCCGAGTCGGCGGTGGCCTTCGTGCTGGTGTCGTTCATCAGGTTGCCGCCGGCCTCCACCATGAAGGCGCCCAGCCGCTGGTACTCGTTGCTCGTGACGAGGCCCGCGACCTTGGGGGTCGTCAGCTTCTGCGCGACCGACTTCAGCTGGTCCCACGTGGTGGGGACGTCGGCGTCCGTCAGGCCCGCCGCGTCCCACATCTTCGTGTTGATCTCGAGCGCCAGCGTCGAGAAGTCCTTGGGCGCGCAGGTGAACTTGCCGTCGTAGGTGAAGTTCGTCACGAGCGACGGGTAGTAGTCGTCCTTGTTCTTCAACTGGTCGCCGTAGGCGAGCAGGCTGCCCTGCTTCGCGTAGTTGGCGAACGTGTCGGCGCCCAGGTAGAAGACGTCGGCGGGCTTGCCGGACGCGAAGCCCTGCGACAGCTGCTGGTTCAGGTCGCTGGCGGCCTGCACGGTCGCCTTGGTGCCGGACGAGGACGACCAGTCGGCGACGGCCGACTTCACGGCCGCGGTCTCGGCGTCGCCGGACGAGCCGATCAGCACGGTCAGCGGCTGGTCGCTCGAGGACAGCGCGCCGGCGGAGCCGGACGCGCCGCCGGAGGCCTGCGGGTCGTTGAAGCCCGAGCCGCAGGCGGTCAGGGCGAACACGCCGGCGGTCGCCGCCATGGCGGCGACGGTGCGCCGGATCCGGGTTCGGGGAATGCGTCGTTGCATCGGAGGTGCCTCTTTCGTCTGGATCAGCCCGCTGCGGGGGCCGTCGGTGCGGTGGCAGGGAGACGCCCCTGCCGGGCGGGGTCGAGGGCTGCCCTCACGACGAGGGCGGCGGCCGCGGACCAGGCCTGCGGCCGGCACGCGGCCGGGTAGGGCACGGGGTCGCCGTCGCCGGAGTGCAGCTCGGGCATGCGCAGGTCGAAGACGCGGGCCGCGCGCAGCAGCCCTCGGGCCAGCACGCCCGCTTCGCGGGGGTGCCCCGAGCGCAGCAGGCCGTGCACCGCGATCGCGGTGTCGTGGGCCCACACGCTGCCGCCGTGGTAGCTGAGCGGCCAGTACCCGGCGGCGTCCGTGGAGAGCGTCCGAAGGCCGGCGCCGGAGTCGAGGCGCGGGTCGACCAGCAGCGCCGCGACCCGGTGCTCGTCGGCCGAGTCGAGGATGCCCGTGCCGAGCAGGTGCCCGATGTTGCTGGTCAGGGAGTCGACGGCGCGGCCGAGGCGGTCGAGGGCGATCGCGGGGAACCCGCCCTGCGGGCCGTCGACCCAGAAGGCGCCGCGGAAGCGCGCCTTGAGGCGACCCGCCCAGTCGCGCCACTCGTCGGCGGCCGCCGCGTCGCCGAAGGCGCGCAGCAGCACCACCGCGGCCAGCGCGGCCTCGTGCGCGTAGGCCTGCACCTCGCAGAGCGCGATCGGCCCCTCCGCCAGCCGGCCGTCGGCCCACTGCACGCTGTCGCCGCTGTCCTTCCAGCCCTGGTTCGCGAGGCCGCGGCCGGTGGCGTCGTGGTAGGTCAGGAACCCGTCCTCCGGGACGGCGTCGCGCAGCCATCCGAGGGCCCGGCGCAGCGCCGGCAGCAGCCGGGCCACGTCTCGGTCGGGCACGCCCGCGCGCCACGCGTCGTGCAGCAGCAGGATCCACAGCGGCGTCGCATCGATGGTGCCGTAGTAGCGGGGCGGCAGCACGAAGCCCTCCGCCAGGGGGTTCTCGTCCCGGCGCAGCTCGTGGACGATGCCGCCCGGCCGCTCGCCCGTCTCCGGGTCGTCGACCTCGCCCTGCAGGCGCGCCAGCACGCGCAGGGTGCCGAGCGCGACGTCCAGGTCGTGCGGCAGCAGCAGCCGCGCCGCCCAGATGGAGTCGCGGCCGAACAGGGTGAGGAACCAGGGGGCGCCGGCGGCCAGGAACACGTCGCCGGGCGCGTCGGGCAGCACCAGCTGCAGGGCTTCCAGGTCGGTCAGCGCCTGCGCCGTCCACGCGTCGACCTCCGGGTCGCCGACCGGCGGCAGGCCCAGCACCACCGGGGACGGGGGAGCGGCCACGACCGCGGCCGAGTCGACCGCCGCGACGGTCCAGCCCGCCCGCACCCGGCCGGTCGCCGGGACCGTCGTGCGCCACACCAGGTCGACGCCGTCGGCGGTCCGCCGCACCTCGAACCCGTCGGTGCTCAACCGGGCGGAGACCGAGGCGCCCGACCAGGACGCCGTGCCGCCCTCGACCGCGACGTCGACGGTTCCCCCGCCGCCCCCGGCCTTCACGTCCGGCATCAGCGCCAGGTCGGTCGCGAGGTGCAGCACCAGCTCCAGCGGCACCTCGACCGCGCGCCCGGACCGCACCGTCAGGGTCTCCGTCATGCCGTCCGCGGCAGCGACGCGGTCGATCTCCAGCCGCACGCGCGGGTCGGCGCCCTCGCCGTCCAACCCGCGCAGCAGCGAGGTGAACCGCACGCGATGCGCACCGGACCGATGCGCGGCGAGCGGCTCGAGCCCGGACCCCGTCACGTGCACCTCGTGGGCGGAGACGATCCGGACGTCCGACACCCACACGCCGTCGACGAGGCCGCGCATGCCGCCGTCGCGGCGGCTCCACACCTGAGCCGGTGCGGCCAGCACGACCTCGGCGTCGTGCAGGAGGGGTTGCGTCATCGCCACGGAGGGGAGGCTAGGGCCTTCTCTTTGATCGATCAAATGACCTGCCGGGCATTCTCAGCGTGTTCTACGCTTCATCGGTCGGCGGAGGAGGGGTGCGGTGCGGCGCTTGCCCACGGTGACGGACGTCGCGGCGGCGGCCGGCGTCTCCCGGCAGACCGTGTCGAACGTGCTGAACACCCCGGCGATCGTGCGGCCCGAGACCCGCGAGCGCGTGCAGGACGCGATCCGCGACCTCGGCTACCGGCCCCACGCCTCCGCCCGGCGCCTGCGCACCCAGACCTCGGCGACCATCGGGGTGCGCCTCGACCCGGCGGCGGACGGCATGGCGGGGTCGCTGCTCGACCGGTTCCTGCACGCCCTCGTGGAGCGCGCGGACGGGCTGGGACTGCGCGTGCTGCTCTACACGGCGCCCGACGAGGACGCCGAGATCGAGGTGCTGCACCGGCTGCTCGACGGCGCGGACGTCGACGCGTTCGTGCTCACCTCCACGCACTACGGCGACCGGCGCATCGACTGGCTGACCGAGCGGGACGTGCGCTTCGTCACGTTCGGGCGCGCGTGGGACTCGACCGGGGCCGCCGACGCGGCGCACCTGTGGGTCGACGTCGACGGCAGGGCCGGGCTCGCCGAGGCCACCCGCCACCTGCTGGGCGCCGGGGCGCGGCGGATCGCCTTCCTGGGCTGGCCCGCCGGATCCGGCACCGGCGACGACCGGCGAGCAGGGTGGCGGGCGGCGATGCGCGAGGCGGGCTGGACCGACGGGGCCCTGGACGTCCTGGACCTGGCCGTGGAGGAGGACCCGCGCGACGGCACGGTGGCCGGGGCCCTGGTCTCGGGGCTCGACCCGGCGCCCGACGCGGTCGTCTGCGCCAGCGACTCCCTGGCGCTCGGGGCACGCATGGCGCTGGGGGAGGGGGTGCCGGTGGTCGGCTACGACGACACCCCGGTGTCGC
>JAKONM010000262.1 GCA_022701925.1 Microbacteriaceae bacterium | reverse complement strand
GCCTGCTTTCCCGGAATTCGCACGCGCTTTGGCCTGCGAAAGGGGAGTAATTCAATTCGACCGTGAAAAGTACCATGAATGCATGTCCGAACATCGTCCGAGCCGCGCGGAGGACGAGTTTCCGCGCGAAGACGACGGCGCCGACCGTCCGCAGCGGAGCGTGCTCGACCTCGAGCGGCCCTACCGGCAGCGCATCCCCGACTCCTCGGTGGCGAACGTCCGCCGCGTCGCCCGCCTCGACGGCCGCACCCGCATCCTCGCCGCCCGCGAACCTGGAGGCACCTGGTACCGGCTGGCCCGCAGCACCCGCTTCACGCGTGAAGAGGCATCGGTGCTGCGTTCGGCGCAGGTGTCCGAGGTCGTCCTGCGCCGCGGCCTGGGGCGCGCATCGTTCCCGCTGGGCTGGTTGACGACCCGCTGAATCGTCAACTCCTCGCCGAGCGGCGGTCAGGAGTCCGAACGCGCCGACCGCTCGAAACGTCGGCCGACCACCGAGCAGTCCGGTCCGCTGACGACGGCCCCTGGAGGGACGTGACCCTTGACGACCGTCATGGGCTTCGCCAGTGCCGATCGCCCGACGCGGGTGCCGCCGAGGACCACGCAGCGCGTCGTGATCCAGGCGCCGTCCTCGATCACGACCGGCCTCGTGATCAACCCCATGTCCGTCCTGACGCGGTGACTGCCGGTCGTCAGGAACGCCTCCTGGCTGAGGACCACGTCGTCCCCCACCTCAATGCGGTCCTGGTTGTGGAACCACACGCCCTCGCCGATCCACGAGCGGTCGCCGATGCGCAGCTTCCACGGGAACTTCACTCGGATCCGCGGTCGCATGATGACGCCCTCGCCGATGTCGGCTCCGAAGGCTCGGAGCACCCGGACTCGAAGGGAGGACGAGATCTGCAGGGGGTTCGACACCAGCACCGTCTCAGCCAGCATCCACAGGGCGATGACCGCGGCGGGACGGTCCCACGCCTCGCCCGCTCCCGGCGCTTTCGACAGGTCGATGACAGGCACGTCCTCCGCGGTCTCGTCCACTGTCGGAGCCTAGGACGCGCTCGTGCCGTCGGCAGGGCTGCTGGCGACATCCACGGATCTGCAACCGCCCTCGGCCCCAGTTCTGGGGCGATGCGCCTGCGCGTGGAACGAGGGCGCTGCTGGTCCACTGCTCGCAGGCCCCGCCCCCGAGGAGTGCTCCCGTGCAACTGCGTCCGTTCGCCCCGCTCGCCGTCGTCGGCGCCGGGCTGCT
The DNA here is from genome assembly GCA_022701925.1 of Microbacteriaceae bacterium. Taxonomy (GTDB): domain Bacteria; phylum Actinomycetota; class Actinomycetes; order Actinomycetales; family Microbacteriaceae; genus Amnibacterium. The sequence goes on along the minus strand of JAKONM010000262.1, from coordinate 5,586 downwards.
GGTCATGACCCTGGCATCGCACCCGGCGTCCGCCGATGACGCCGGTGCGCCGGGAGAGGTCGACGTCGCGTCGGCCGGTGCCGGGCTGCTGGTCACCTGGCAGGCGCCCGGCGGGGTCGGCGGGCTGACCGAGTACGACCTGGTCGTCACCGACCCGGCCACGGGGGAGCGGGTGCTCGAGCGGTCCGTGCCCGTCGGAACCACGCAGGCCTCGCTCGCCACCGATGCGCTGCGCGGGCTCAGCGACCTCAGCGTCGTCGTCGCCTCCGAGTACGCCGGCGGGCAGCGCTTCCCGGGCGCCCCGGTTCGCGTCTCCATGACCAGTGGTCCCGCCAAGCCGGAGACGGCGCCGACGGTGCGGCTGGAGGCGGGTCGCCTGAAGGTGCTGCTCCCCGACGCGCCGGCCGAGGTCACCGGCCGTGTCGTGCAGCTCTTCCGCGACGGCGCCGCCTGGTCCACCGTCTCCCTGAAGGCGGACCGCACGGCGCTGACCCGTGCGGTCGCTGCCGGGCACCGCTACGCGGCCTCGTACCAGGACGTCACCGAGGCCGCCGCGAGCCCCTCGAGCGAGGAGAGCGCGGACCTCGTGGTCAAGGGCGCGGTCGGACCGACCGCGGTGCGCACCATCAAGCTGAAGACCGTCGTCGGCGGTGTGCGCGTGCGGTGGAGCGCCGCCTCCGCGCCGGTGGGCGAGCTGCAGGAGTACCGGGTGAAGGTCGTCAAGGACGGCACTCGCGTCGGGGACGCCCTGACCAGTGCGTCGGTGCAGACGGTCACGGTGCCCGGCTCGACGGGGGAGGGCGTGTACGCGGTCACCGTGACCGCCAAGGACTCGAGCGGGCGCACCAGCTCGACGACCACTGCGGTCGCGGTCGGAGGCTGATCACGCATCCTGCCGAGTGGACGCAGGGTGAGCGGCCGGTGAAGCGGCTGCTCACCGGGCGCTGCGTGCTTGTGCGGCGGCGTGTCGTGGGCGAGGGTGCTGCCCATGGACCGGAGAGCGCTGCGACGCCGTCTGCTGATCGTCGCCGGCGTGCTCGGGGTGGTGCTGCTCATCGCTGCGGCAGGCGTCGCACTGCTGCTGGGCTCGCTGGCCGCCGGCTTCGACGGCGGTCGCCGGGTGATCCCCTCGCAGCAGGCGTTCCCGGCGCCGAGCACGCGGCCCAGCGACTCGGTGGGCGATGCCCAGAACATCCTGCTGCTCGGCAGCGACACTCGCGGGTCGGCGCCCACCTCCCTGTCCGCTATCCGCGGGCAGCGCTCCGACACGATGCTGCTGCTCCACCTGCCCGCCGACGGGAAGGGGGCCTACCTGGTGTCCCTGATGCGGGACTCGTGGGTGAGCGTGCCGGGGCACGGTCGGACCAAGCTCAACGCGGCGTTCTCGCTGGGCGGGGTGCCGCTGACGGTGCAGACGGTGGAGAGCCTGCTCGGCGTGCGCATCGACCACGTCGCGGTGGTGTCCTTCAGCGGGTTCCGCGGGCTGACCGACGCCCTCGGCGGGGTGACCGTCGAGAACCAGGTGGCGTTCCAGAACCTCGGGTTCGACTTCCCGCAGGGGAGGACGGTGCTGGACGGCGACGAGGCGCTCGCCTACGTGCGGGCGCGCTACCCCTTCAGCGACGGCGACTACCAGCGGGTGCGGAACCAGCGCGCCTACCTGCGCGGCGTCACGCAGGCGCTGCTCGCCCGCGGCACGCTGCTGGACCCCGGTCGGCTGAGGGGCACCGTGGACGCGATCTCGCCGTACCTGCTGGTCGATCAGGGGCTCGACTCCGGCTACCTCGCCTCGCTCGCCCTGCGCCTGCGCGACCTGCGTGGCGACGACCTGGTCGCTTTCACGGCGCCGACCAGCGGCACCGGCACCGAGGGCGACCAGTCGGTCGTGTACCTGGACGACGATGCGGTGCGGCAGCTGGGGGAGCACCTGCGCAACGACACGATGAGCACGTTCAGCGCCTGCGACACCAGCATCTGCTGAGCGGGGTGCGCGGGCGCCACAGACCGCCCTCAGGCCCGCTGGCGCCACCACCGGGCGCGCTCCGGCGCCTCCGCGGGGGTGATGGCGGGCAGCCGCTCCGTCGTGACCTCGACCAGGCGGGCGCCCAGCTGCATCGCGACGTCGTGCGACTCCTGCGTCACGTGCTTGTGCAGGGCCGTGCCCTCGTGGCCGTCCGCGACGGACAGCGAGTCCTGCTCATGGCCCCGCCGCCAGTGGAAGACGCCGGTGCGCACCACGGGCTCGATCAGCGGCACGGTGCCCCGCGCGGCGTGCAGCGCCCGGGCCAGCGCGGGCAGGTCGCCGGGCGCGTTGGCGACGCCGTTGCGCACCCGGTCGGAGAGCACGCTGGCCAGCACCAGCGCCTCCTTCCAGGTGAAGACCTTCGCCTGCGTGCCCGGCAGCATGCGCACCACGGCGGACCGCTGCTGCCGCTCGGCGGTCAGCACGATGCCGGCGTCCGCGATGTCGTCCGTGCTCAGCGCCGCCGCTCGGTGGGCCCCGTAGAACGCGATCGCCGGGCCCGACCAGCCCAGCTTCGTGGAGGCGCTCTCGCACATCGTGCCGCCCGCCGCCGCGGTCAGGCCCCGGCTCTCGACCGACCAGGTGCTCGGAACGACGGCCCCCTCGAACTGCTTGCGCAGCACGAACTCCACGATCGGCGCGCGGCACACGTCCGAGCCGTCCACGACCAGCACTGTCCCCACGCGTCCCCCGATGCACCCGTGCCCGTCCGCGACCCCCGTCGCGGCCCTCGAACGGGGCACGGGTCAGGAGTGTGGCGGACGAGGATCACGCGCAGGTCACGGACGGCGTGTCGACGCTCGATGCGGTCTCAGGAGTACCGCGATGCTCAGCGGATCCATATGCTCCTGCCACCCACCTCTTGATCCGATCGTGCTGCCGACTCGGCTGAGCGGTCCGAACCCGCGTCGTCGTCGACGCCGGAGTCGCCATGCGCATGCGCCGTCCCCTGTCCGTCATCGCCGCCCTGGCCCTCGGCGCCGGCACCCTCGCGGCGGGAGCGCCGGCCGTGGCCGCTCCTGCTTCGGAGCCCGCGCCGGTCGCCGGCCCCGGGGGCTACACGCCGCCCGCGGTCGCGTGGACCGACTGCTCCGCCGACTACGCGTCCTCGAAGCTGCCGTTCGAGTGCGGCACCGTCGCGGTCCCGATCGACTGGTCGAACCCGGCGGGGGAGAAGGCCTCGATCGCCGTCACCCGCGTCGCGCACACCGCGCAGCCCTACCAGGGCGTGATGCTCGTCAACCCGGGCGGCCCCGGCGGATCCGGCACCGGGCTCGCGGGCCTGGTGACCGCCATCCCGAACGGCGGCGGAGCGGGCTACGACTGGATCGGGTTCGACCCGCGGGGCGTCGGCGAGTCGACCCCGAGCCTGCACTGCATCGACGACTACACGAACGGCGTGCGGCCGTCCTACGAGCCCACGACGACGAAGATCGAGAAGGCCTGGCTCACGCGCTCCAAGGCCTACGCGGCCGCCTGCCGTGCGCGCAACGGCGCGATCCTCGACCACATGACCACGGTCGACGCGGCGAAGGACATGGACGCGATCCGCGCCGCGCTCGGGCAGGCGCAGATCAACTACTACGGCTTCTCCTACGGCACCTACCTGGGCCAGGTCTACTCGACGCTCTACCCGAGCCACGTGCGCCGCATGGTGTTCGACGGCACGGTCGACCCGCGCGGCGTCTGGTACCGCGCCAACCTCGACCAGGACGTCGCCTTCGAGAAGACGATCAACATCTGGTTCACCTGGCTGGCGAAGTACGACCGGATCTACCACCTGGGCAGGACGCGCGCCGCGGTCTCGAAGACCTACTACCGGGTCAAGGCGCAGCTGACCAAGCACCCGGTCGGCGACGTCGGCGGCTCCGAGTGGAACGACATGCTGCTGCAGGCCGGCTACTACCAGGTGGTCTGGACCGACCTGGCGGACGTCTTCTCCGCCTGGGCCGTCGACCACGACGAGGACGCGCTGCAGACCGGGTACGAGGACTACGTCGAGTCCGCCGACGACAACGGCTTCGCCGTCTACTCCGCCGTGCAGTGCACCGACGCGAAGTGGCCGTCGTCCTATGCGGAGTACGAGCGGGACAACCGGTACGTCGCGAAGAAGGCGCCCTTCGAGACCTGGGGCAACGCCTGGTTCAACGCGCCCTGCCTGTTCTGGAAGGTGAAGGCCGGCACGCCCCTGAAGATCGACGGCAGCAGGGTGGCGAGCCTGCTGATGATCAACGAGACGCTCGACGCGGCCACCCCGTACCCCGGCAGCCTCGAGGTGCGGAAGCGCTATCCGAACGCGCGCCTGATCGCCGAGCCCGGCGGCACGACCCACTCCGGGTCGCTCTACGGCAACAGCTGCGTGGACGACCGCATCGCCGCCTACCTGGCCGACGGCACGCTGCCGGCGCGCAAGCGCGGCGGCTCGGCGGACGTGCTCTGCGCACCGCTGCCGAAGCCGGTGCCGGAGGGCGTCGGGGCGTCGGCGTCCAAGTCGGTGAAGCAGCAGGAGCAGCAGTTCTCGCTGCGCCGTCAGGCGCTCGGGGCGCTCGCCGGCTGACCGACGGACAGCGGGCGGCGCCGGGGATCGTTCCTCCCGGCCCCGCCCGCTCGTCCTCCGTCAGGCGTGCGCGCGCCACCACCAGTCGTTCGGCTGGTGCCCGATGCGGGCCAGGGGGTCCTCGGCCAGGTCGACCAGACGAGCGCCCAGGGTCAGCGCCACCTGGTACGCCTCGTCGGTGGCGTGGCGGTGCAGGGCCGCGTCGTCGTGGCCGTCGACCAGGGCCAACGGGTCCGCCTGGGGCAGGGCGCGGTCCCGGTGGAACACGTTGGTGTTCATCGGCGGCTCGATCAGCGGGATGCTGCCGCGCACCTCGTCGAGCAGGGCGACGGTCTGCGCCAGATCCCTCGGGCGTCGGGAGCGGCCGGTGCGCACCTCGTCGCTGAGCACGCTGGCCAGCACCAGCGCCTCCTTCAGCGTGAAGGTGCGGGCGCGGGCGTGCGGAGCGATGCGGCCCACCGCGGAGCGGTGCACCCGCTCGGCGGTCAGGACGAGGTCGGCGCCGTCGGCGTCCGCCGCGGTCAGCTGCTCGCTGAGGTGGCCGTCCGAGAAGGCCGCGGCGCGGGCGGAACCGCCCAGGCGGCCGGCGGCCAGGTCGCAGATGCGGCGGGAGTGGTCGACGGCCAGGCCGCGGCTGATCACGGCGGTGTCGGCCAGGACGGAGTCGCCGGCCAGCTGCTTGCGCAGGGCGAACTCCACGATGGGTGCGCGGCACACGTCGCTGCCGTCCACGATCAGCACGGTGCTCATCGGTCCTCCTCCTGGATCCTGAGGGCCCCTGAAGGAGGGCCCGGGGTCAGGATCGCCCCGCCCAGCGCATGCGTGGCGCAATTCACGCGGCGTGGCGCGCGACACGCCGCCATCCGGTCGGCTAAGAGCGTGCGCCGCGCTCGCCGATTCGGGCCTCCCGTTGCAGTTCGCGCCCGCCGCAGCGCGCGAACTGCAGCAGCGGGCGCGATCTGGCGGTGCAGGCGGGCGGGTCAGGGGGAGAAGAGGGCGTGCACCG
>JAKONM010000211.1 GCA_022701925.1 Microbacteriaceae bacterium | reverse complement strand
GCGACGGGCTGTTCCGCTGCCGGGCGTGCGACGCCGCGCTGTTCCGCTCCACCGCGAAGTTCGAGTCCGGCTCGGGATGGCCGTCCTTCTTCGAGCCGGTGTCCCCGGACGCGGTGGAGCTGAAGACGGACCGGGCGTGGGGCATGGTTCGCACGGAGGTGCTCTGCGCGACCTGCGGGTCGCACCTGGGCCACCTGTTCGACGACGCCCCGCAGACCCCGACGGGCGACCGGTTCTGCATGAACTCGGTGTCCCTGTCCTTCGAGGGCGAGCAGCAGCAGGCCTGACGCTCCTCGGCGGCGATCGAGGCGGAGGAGGCGGCACCGCAGCAGCGGGGCCGCCTCTTCGCATGCCGGCTGCGTCGAAGAGGTGCGAGGAGACCGCCGAGAGCCCACTGCTCCAACAGCCTGCGCCACGCAGATCCGTCCAAGATCTGCGGAGCAGCACGGATCTCGACCCGCCCCGCCCGCCTGACCCCGACCACGACCGCTGCGCATCGCAGGTTCGTTCAGAACCTGCGGAGCAGCACGCATCTCGATCCGCTCGCGGACCTGAATGCAATCAACACCGAGCCGAGAGTCGGAATCGAACCGACGACATCCGCATTACAAGGGCGGCGCTCTGCCGACTGAGCTATCCCGGCGTGCGCCCCAGCGTACGGCCGGGGAGACGGGTCCGGGGCCCGGCAGCAGCGTGCTGCGGGCCCCGGCGGGTCGGGCGGTCCGACGTCAGTCGGAGGCGCTGGCAGACGGGGTCGCCGACGGGCTGGCGGAGGCGGAGGGGCTGCTGCTCGGTGCGCTCGCCCCGCCCACGGAGGTGACGAAGGCGCCGAAGTCGGTCTTGCCGTCCCAGTACTGCCCGTTGACGATCAGGGTCGGCGTGCCGGCCCCCGTCGGCTGGCCGTTCTGGTCCAGGCGCTTGCTGAAGTCCACGTCCTTCAGCGGTCCGGTGTCCTCGGTGAACTCGTCCGTCCGATCGCCGACCCAGCTCTTGAACTCCTGGTCCCGGATGGCCTCGGTGATCTGGGACAGGTTCGTCGCGCCGGCCTGCTTCACGAGGGCGATGAGGCGGTCGTCGGTGAGACCGGGCCCGCCCTCCTCCGGCTGCACGTCGCTCCGGTACATCAGCTGGTGGAACTTCGAGAAGGCGTCGGGCGAGTAGTTCGCGACCGCGGCGGCCGCGTTGGCGGCGCGCGTCGAGTAGGTGCGGTCGGTGAAGCTGCGGTCGAGGATCGCGACCGGGTGGTACTGGATCACCGCGGCGCCGCTCGTGACCAGCTGGCGGATCTGCTCGCCGTACTGCTGCTCGAACTGCCGGCAGATCGGGCAGCCGAAGTCCTCGTACGACTGGATGAGCACCTTGCCGCCCGGCCCGGTGGCCTGCGGTGCGGGCACGGCGCCCGCGGCCGGCGCCTGCGTGCGCACCGCCGTGAGGTCGGCGCCCTCCAGCGTGATGCCGCCGCTGGCCATGTTGGCGGGGCCGGGACCGGCCGGGCGCACCGAGTTCACGATGATCACCGAGACGACGGCCACGATGGCCACGACGACGAGGCCGATCGACAACTGCAGCACGAGTCGTCCGCGCTTCTCCCGCTTCTGCTGGCGCAGCCGGTCCTGGCGCGCCTTCTCGCGCGCGGCGTCGCGCCGCTCGTTCTTCGACGGCCTCGAGGCGTTCGACATCCGGTCCCTCCCCGTGCGCCCAGGGGCGGCGACACGGCCAGGCAGGATAACCGCCGCATCCATGGCCCCGTGATGAGGCTCCCCGCAGATCGCCCGGGAACCCTCCACCGGCGGCCCCGGGCATGCGATACTGCGCGAGCCGGGCGACGGAGCCCGGCATGACCGACTGGTCATCCTCACTACGGATCGTCCGGCACGTACCTGCCGGTGAAGGAGAACAGCAATGGCGACCGTGACGTACGACCACGCGACCCGCATGTACCCGGGCGGCACCCGCGCCGCCGTCGACGCGCTGAACCTGGACATCGCCGACGGCGAGTTCCTGGTGCTCGTCGGTCCCTCGGGCTGCGGCAAGTCCACCTCCCTCCGCATGCTCGCGGGCCTCGAGGAGGTCAACGGCGGGCACATCTACATCGGCGACAAGGACGTGACCGACGTCCCGCCGAAGGACCGCGACATCGCGATGGTGTTCCAGAACTACGCGCTGTACCCGCACATGACCGTCGCCGAGAACATGGGCTTCGCGCTCAAGATCGCCGGCGTCAACAAGGACGAGCGCGCCACCCGCGTGCAGGAGGCCGCCAAGCTGCTGGACCTCGAGCCCTACCTGGCCCGCAAGCCGAAGGCCCTCTCGGGCGGTCAGCGTCAGCGCGTCGCCATGGGCCGCGCGATCGTGCGCTCCCCCCAGGTGTTCCTGATGGACGAGCCGCTCTCGAACCTCGACGCGAAGCTGCGCGTGCAGACGCGCACGCAGATCGCCTCGCTGCAGCGCCGCCTCGGCGTCACCACCGTCTACGTCACGCACGACCAGACCGAGGCGCTGACCATGGGCGACCGCATCTGCGTGCTGAAGGACGGCATCCTGCAGCAGGTCGGCACCCCGCGCGAGCTGTACGAGCGCCCGGAGAACGTCTTCGTCGCCGGCTTCATCGGCAGCCCGGCCATGAACCTGTTCCCGGCCGACCTGTCGGAGAGCGGCGTGAAGTTCGGCGGCTACTCCATCCCCGTGCCCCGCGACGTGATCGCCGCCTCCAGCGGCAAGCAGGTCACGGTGGGCGTGCGCCCCGAGGACCTCGAGGTCGGCACGACCGCCGGCGAGGGCCTGCCGGTCACGGTCGACCTGGTCGAGGAGCTCGGCGCGGACGGCTACCTGTACGGCCACGCCGACGTGAACGGCCGGCGCGTCGACATCGTCGCGCGCGTCGACGGCCGCTCGCACCCCGAGATCGGCGACACCGTGCACCTGCACCCGGCGCAGAACCACACCCACGTCTTCGACGTGGAGTCGGGCAAGCGCCTCTCCGCAGCAGTCACGGCTTGAGCGACTTCGGGGACAGCCTCTCCATCACGGCGGCGACGGTCGATCCCGGCCTGCTCGACCTGCCGTGGAGCCTCCCCCTGGAGCAGTGGACCGCGGAACACATCGCGGCCCTGCCCAAGGGGATCTCCCGGCACATCGTGCGGTTCGCAAACCTCTCGGGGTACGTCGTCGCCGTGAAGGAGACCTCCTCCGACCTCGCGCAGCGCGAGTACGACATGCTCCGGGCGCTCCAGCGCCTGGAGGTGCCGTGCGTCGAGCCGCTCGCGGTCATCCAGGGGCGCACCGACGAGAACGGTGCGCCCCTGGAGACCTGCCTGGTGACGCGGCACCTGCGGTTCTCGCTGCCCTACCGGGCGCTGTTCTCGCAGATGCTGCGGCCGGACACGGCCACGCGCCTCGCCGACGCGCTCGCGCTGCTGCTGGTGCGGCTGCACGTGATCGGGTTCTTCTGGGGCGACGTGTCCCTGTCGAACACGCTGTTCCGACGGGACGCGGGCTCCTTCGCCGCCTACCTGGTCGACGCGGAGACGGGCAAGCTCTACCCGAGCGGGCTGTCGAAGGGGCAGCGCGAGAACGACCTCGAGGTCGCGCGCGTGAACATCGCCGGCGAGCTGATGGACCTGGCCGCCGGCGGCCACGTGGACGAGGACCTCGACCCGCTCGTCACCAGCGAGCGGATCGTCTCGCAGTACCGGATGCTCTGGAACGAGCTGATGGGCCGCGAGTCCTTCGCCTCCTCCGAGCGCTGGCGCATCAACCAGCGGGTCGACCGGCTGAACGCGCTGGGCTTCGACATCGAGGAGCTCTCCATCCGCTCGGTGGAGAACGGCAGCGAGGTCGTCATCCAGCCGAAGGTCGTGGACGCCGGGCACCACACCCGGCGCCTGCTGCGGCTGACCGGTCTGGACGCCGAGGAGAACCAGGCGCGGCGGCTGCTGAACGACCTCGACCAGTGGACGCACGCGCTGAACAAGAGCCATCTGGACGAGGAGATGGCGGCCCACGAGTGGGTCGCCGGCGTCTTCGAGCCGGTCGTCCGCTCCATCCCGCGCGAGCTGCGGGGCAAGCTGGAGCAGGCGGAGGTGTTCCACCAACTGCTGGAGCACCGGTGGTTCATGTCGCAGCGGCAGTCGCGGGACGTGCCGCTGGCGGAGGCGCTCAGCTCCTACGTCGACGACATCCTGCGGCACCGCCGGGACGAGGCCGCACTGCTGGAGCCCGTCACGGGCTCGTTGACGGTGCCCATCCGCGTCTCCCAGGGCCCGGAGGACTGGCGCACCACCGTCTGAGCGAGCCCGTCGGCAGGAAGGAGGCCGTTGAGCAGGAAGGAATGGACGATTCCTTCCTGCTGAACGGCCTCCTTCCTGCGATGGGACTCAGCCGAGCGGTGCGTGGCGCGCCATCACGTCCTCGACGGCGGTCAACACGGCCTCGAAGTCGTACATGATCGCGGCGCAGGCGAACTGCAGCACGATCCGGCCATGTCGCATCAGACGGACCACCCTCTGTCGATCGGCGGTGAGCGCCGCTTCCCGCGCATGAGCAGCCCGACCGTCGGCCTCGATGGTGAGCCAGTCGTCGACCTCCAGGGGTGCGACGGCGAAGGCCGAGCCTGTCCGGTCCCACGGCGCGGACCAGTGCCGGATGATCGAGGGGCCGGGCGTGCGGCCGGCGGTCCTCCTGTCGGACGCGCCGGTCGGGAAGACGACGTGCACGCCGGAAGCGGGCGGGACCCACGCCCCGTGCAGCTCGAGTGCGGACACGCAGCCCAGGCGCCCGCCGATCCGCATGGCGAGCACCGCGTCCTCCGGCGAGGCACTGGTGGCGTACCACCCCTTGATCACCCGGTACCAGGACCCGCAGTCGATCCCGTCGCGGATCGACTGCCGCGTCTCGCCGCGCGCCCGCAGCTCGCCGGTGGTGAAGAAGGAGAAGCGCGTCATGACCGGGCACCGTGCCGCGCGCCACGGCCGCGGGGAGATGCGGGCCGGCGTCGAGGGCCGCCGTGGCCGCATCCGCGCCTGGGGAGGAGCGGTCAGGCCTGCAGGAGCCCGTCAGCAGGAAGCAGGCGGCTCAGCAGGAAGGAGACGGGCCCTTCCTGCTGACCGCCGCGGTTCCTGCTGTCGGGCTCGGGCTACTCGGCGGCGGCGCGGGAGGCGGCGATCGCGTAGAGGGCGATCGAGGTCGCCACGGAGGCGTTCAACGACTCCGTGGCGCGGCCGATCGGGATGGAGACGATCTGGTCGCACAGCTCGCGCACCAGGCGCGACAGGCCCTGGCCCTCGCTGCCGGCGACGACGAGCAGCGCCCGATCGGCCAGCTCGAAGGCGGGCAGCTGCACGTCTCCCCCGCCGTCCAGGCCGATCACGAACACGCCCCGCTTCTTGTACTCGGTGATCGTCTGCGCCAGGTTCGACGCCATCGCCACCGGCACCCGGGCGATCGCCCCGGCCGACGCCCGCCAGGCCGCGGGCGTCACCCCGACCGACCGGCGTTGCGGCAGCACGACGCCGCTGCCGCCGAACGCGCCGATGGAACGGATGATCGCGCCCAGGTTGCGCGGGTCGGTGATCCCGTCCAGCGCGACCACCAGCGGCGGGCGCCCGCGGTCCAGCAGGTCGAAGGGATGCGCGTACTCGTAGGGCTTCGCCGCCAGGGCGATGCCCTGGTGCAGCAGGTCGCCGCCCGTCAGGCGGTCCAGCTCGGGCCGCATGACCTCGAGCACCGGGATCTCGCGGTGGGCGGCGATCGAGAGGATCTCCCGCACGCGGTCGTCCACCTCGACGCGGGCCGCCAGGTAGACCGTGGTCGCCGGGATGCGGGCGCGCAGCGCCTCGAGCACGGCGTTGCGTCCGGTCACCAGGTCCTCGATCGCCGTCTTCTTCCCCGGCGTCCTCGTCTGGTTCTGCGGCCTGCCCTGCGCCTGGGGACGCCCCTGCGAGCGCCCGGGTGCGGCCTGGCCGCGCTTCGCAGCCAGCCGCTCCACCGACTGCTTGCGCTTGTGGGCGGCGTGGTACTCGCGGTCCTCCGCCTTCGGGGTCGGCCCGCGCCCCTCGAGCGCCTGCCGCCCGTTGCCGCCGCTGCCGACCTTGCCCCCCTTCGTGTTGGGGCTCCGCCTCCTCGAATCACCGGCCATCGATGCTCCACCTCGTCCCGTCGGCGCCGTCCTCCAGCGCGATCCCTGCGGCCGTCAGGGCGTCGCGCACGCGATCCGCCCCCGCCCAGTCCTTGGCCAGGCGCGCCGCTCGGCGCTGCTCCAGCAGGCCCTCGACCAGCGCCGCCAGCGCGGTCGCCGAACGGTCGTCGCCCCCCGCCGCGCCCCACGCCGGGTCGGCGGGGTCGAGGCCCAGCACCGCGGTCATCGCCCTCACCTGCGCGAGCGCGGCGCCGGCGGCGTCCGGATCGCCGGCGTCGACGGCCTGGTTGCCGCGCCGCAGCGTGTCGTGCAGCACCGCCAGCGCCTGCGGCACGCCCAGGTCGTCGTCCATGGCGGCGGCGAACGCCTCGGGCACCTCGGCGGCGGCCGGGGTCGCTCCGGCCGACTCGGCCCGCTCGACGAACCGCTCGATGCGGGAGACCGCCTCCTCCGCCTCGAGCAGCGAGCCCGGGTGGTGGTCGAGGTCGGAGCGGTAGTGCGCGGCCGCCAGCGCGTAGCGGACGACGACGGGCCGCGCGGCGCCCAGCAGGTCGGCGGCGAAGACGGAGTTGCCGAGCGACTTCGACATCTTCTGCCCGCCGACGGTCACCAGGCCGTTGTGCACCCACAGCCGGGCGAACGGACTGCCGGCGGCGGTCGACTGCGCCAGCTCGTTTCGTGGTGCGGGACGCGCAGGTCGAGCCCGCCGCCGTGCACGTCGAACTCCGCGCCCAGGTAGCGCTCCGCCATCGCCGAGCACTCGATGTGCCATCCAGGACGGCCGGCGCCCCACGGGGCGGACCACTGCGCGGAGACGGGCTCCGAGGCCTTGCGGCCCTTCCAGAGCGCGAAGTCGCGGGGGCCCCGTTTGGCCCGCCCGTCGTCCTCGCCGTCGACCAGGTCGTCGCCGCGCTGCCGCGTGAGCGAGCCGTAGTCCGGCCACGACGCGACGTCGAAGTACACGTCGCCGCCGCCGTCGTCCGCGACGTAGGCGTGCCCGGCGTCGATCAGCCGCTGGATCAGGGCGATCATCTCGCCGACGTGCCCGGTGGCGCGCGGTTCGTGGGTGGGGTCCTGCACGCCGATGGCGCGGTAGGCGTCGGCGAACTCCAGCTCGACGCGGTGCGCGAGGGCCCACCACTCGGCGCCGGCCGCCGGGGCGGCCGCCAGGATCTTGTCGTCCACGTCGGTCACGTTGCGGATCAGGGTCACCGCCAGCCCGCGGTGCTCCAGCCAGCGCCGCAGCAGGTCGTAGGACAGCGCGCTGCGCAGGTGGCCGATGTGCGGGGACGACTGCACCGTCGGCCCGCAGACGTAGACGCCGACCCGGCCCGGCACGACGGGGACCAGCTCCTGCAGCGCTCGGGACCGGGTGTCGAAGAGCCGCACGGTCACGGGACCGAGGATACGGGCGCGTCGCGCACCGCCACGAGGGCGGTCGCGATCGCCGCGACGCCCTCACCGCGGCCGGTGAGCCCGAGCCCGTCGGTCGTGGTGCCCGCCACCGACACGGGCGCGCCGACCGCGGCGGACAGCAGCGACTGCATCTCCTCCCGGCGGCGGGAGACGTTCGGCCGGTTGCCGACGACCTGCACGGCGACGTGCACGGGCGCCCAGCCGGCCTCGGCCAGCAGCGCCGCGGTCCGGGTCACGAAGTCGAGGCCGGGACGCCCGGCCTCCTCGTCCCGGTCGGTGCCGAAGCGCGCGCCGAGGTCGCCCAGCCCGGCCGCCGACAGCAGCGCGTCCGCGATCGCGTGGCACACGACGTCCGCGTCGCTGTGCCCCGCGAGCCCGGGCTGCCCCGGCCACTCGAGACCGCCGAGCCGCATGGTGCGGGACGGGTCGAGGCCGTGCACGTCGATGCCGACGCCCGTGCGGCTGGGGGCGGCGGGCGCCAGCAGCTGCTCGGCGCGGCGCAGGTCCCAGCGGGTCGTGATCTTGAACGCGACCGGGTCGCCCGGCACGGTGCGGACCGGGTGCCCGGCGGCCTCGAAGGCGGAGGCGTCGTCCGTGTGCCCGTCCGAGTCGCGCAGCGCCGCCCGCAGCAGCCCGGCGGGGAAGCCCTGCGGCGTCTGCACCGCGGCCAGCAGGTTCCGGTCGACGGTCTCGACGACCTCCGGCCCCTGCACGCGCTTGATCGTGTCGACCGGGGTGAGCGCCGGGATCACGCCCGCACCGGTGCGGGCCACCTCCGCGCGCACGAGGTCGAAGAGGCCGGAGGGGGTCAGCGGGCGCGCGGCGTCGTGCACCAGCACGACCTGATCGTCGGGGACCGCCTCGAGCGCCCGGGCGACGGACTCCTGCCGGGTCGCCCCGCCCGCCACCACGCGCACGGGGAGCCCGGCCGTCAGCCGGGCGACGCGATCGACCGTGTCGGGGCGCACTGCGACGATCACGTCGTCCACCTCGGCGCTCAGGATGCCGTCGAGCGCCCAGAGCAGCATCGGCCGACCGGCCAGCGGCACGAGCGCCTTCGGCACGCCCGCCCCCAGGCGGACGCCGTCGCCCGCGGCGACGAGGACCGCGACGGTCAGGAGGCGAGCACCTCGTCGAGCACGGTCGAGGCCTGCTCCTCGTCGGTCTTCTCGGCCAGCGCGAGCTCGGAGATCAGGATCTGGCGAGCCTTCGCCAGCATGCGCTTCTCGCCCGCGGAGAGGCCGCGGTCCTGGTCGCGGCGCCACAGGTCGCGCACGACCTCGGAGACCTTGATGACGTCGCCGGACGCGAGCTTCTCGAGGTTCGCCTTGTAGCGGCGCGACCAGTTGGTCGGCTCCTCGATGAAGGGTGCGCGCAGCACCTCGAACACGCGGTCGAGGCCCTCCTTGCCGATCACGTCGCGGACGCCGACGAGGTCGACGTTCTCCGCCGGGACCTCGATCGTCAGGTCGCCCTGCGCCACGTTGAGCTTGAGGTAGACCTTCTCCTCGCCCCGGACCGTGCGCTTCTTCACCTCGACGATCTTCGCGGCTCCGTGATGGGGGTAGACAACGGTCTCGCCGACCTCGAACTGCATGGGGAATCCCTCCGAAAAAGCGACCTCAAGCCTACCACGGGCCCTCTCTCAGGGGTTTCCGAGGCAGGATGCCGCCCCCGCGGGGGCGGTGCTGCGCAGGTCCGCCCGACGGCCCGTCCGCTAGGATCGGGCGACCCCGAGGGCCCTTCCGTGCGGCCACGCAGGCAGGAGAGGTGTCCCGAAGTGAGGATGCGAGTCGCGGCTTCCGCCGCTGTCACCGCACTGGTCGCCGGCGCCCTGTCCGGCTGCATGTTCGTGACGCCGCAGCAGACGGCCCGCAGCTACACCCCGAGCGACGGCGTGAACGCCCAGGTCGGCTCGGTGAAGGTGCGCAACGTGCTGCTGGTGACCGACGACGGCAGCCAGGCGAACATGCTGGGGCTGCTCAGCAACTCCGGCGACGCCGCCGCGTCCGTGACGCTGCAGTACGAGACGACCTCCGGCGACGAGACGACGACGCTCACGGTGCCGGCGGGGGGCGTGCTCTCGCTGCGCCCGAACGCCGACGAGCAGGTCGCCACATCCGTGACGACCGAGGCCCGCAGCGTGCAGCTCGACGGGCTCGACGCGACGCCGGGCGGGCTGCTGAACGTGGGTGTCACGGTGTCGGGCGAGCAGCCGATCACGCTGCGCGTGCCGGTGCTGACCGGCAAGCTGTCCGAGTACACCGGCCTGGTGCCGACGCCCTCGACGACCGCGTCGCAGGACGTCGAGCCCAGCCAGGGCTCCACCCCGAGCCCCTCCGTGTCGGAGTAGGCCGCTCCGCCCGAGGCGGCGCCGGACGGGCTCAGGACTCCGGCGCCAGGTCCTCGAACCGGTAGCCGAGCCCGCGCACGGTGAGCAGGAGCCGCGGCTCGGCCGGCTCCTCCTCGATCTTCGACCGGATGCGCTTCACGTGCACGTCCAGCGTCTTGGTGTCGCCGAAGTAGTCCGAGCCCCAGACGCGGTCGATCAGCTGGCCGCGGGTCAGCACCCGGCCGGCGTTGCGCAGCAGCAGCTCGAGCAGCTCGAACTCCTTCAGCGGCATCGCGGTCTCCCGGCCGTTCACGAACACCGCGTGCCGGTCGACGTCCATCCGCACCGGCCCCGAGCGCAGCAGGTCGGGCTGCGCGCCGTCCGCCGACTCCACGCGCCGCCGCAGCACCGCGCGGATGCGCGCCAGCAGCTCGCGGCTCGAGTACGGCTTGGTGACGTAGTCGTCGGCGCCGAGCTCGAGCCCCACGACGATGTCGATCTCCGTGTCCTTCGCCGTCAGCATGATGATCGGCACGTCGGAGACCGCGCGGATGCGCTTCGCGACCTCCGTGCCGGGCAGCACCGGCAGCATGAGGTCCAGCAGCACCAGGTCCACGTCGCCGCGCGAGAAGCGGGCGACCGCCTCGCCGCCGTCCGCGGCCGTCGCGACCTCGTAGCCCTCCCGCTCCAGCAGGTAGGCCAGCGGCTCCGCGATCGCGGGCTCGTCCTCGATCAGCAGGACGACGGTCATGTGCGCTCCTTCTCGCGGCGCTTCGGCCGCACTGCGACGGGCTCCGGGGCCGGGGCCTCCGGCAGCCGGACGGTGAACGTGGAGTCGCGGCCGGGCTGCGACCAGAGCCGCACGTCCCCGCCGTGGTTCTCCGCGACGTGCTTGACGATGCTGAGCCCGAGGCCCGTGCCGCCGGTCTGCCGCGATCGGGCCTGGTCCGTGCGGTAGAAGCGCTCGAAGACGCGCTCCTGGTCCTCCTGCGGGATGCCGCAGCCCTGATCGGAGACGGCGATCTCCACCCGGCCGTCGCGCGCACGGACGCCGATGCCCACGTGCCCGCCCGCGGGCGAGAAGGCGATGGCGTTCGCGACCAGGTTCTGCACCGCGGTGGTCAGCTGCGCCGCGTCGCCGAGCACCTGCAGGCCGGAGCGCTTGCCGACCACGACGCCGACCGAGTGCGCCTCGGCCGCGACCCCGGTGCGGTCGACGGCCGTCGCCAGGACCTCGTCCAGCGACACCAGCGCCGCGCCCTGCAGGGGGTCGCCGTCCTGGAGCCGCGAGAAGGTCAGGATCTCCTGCACCAGGGCCGCCAGCCGAGCGGCCTCCGTGGTCAGCCGGCCGGCGAAGCGCCGCACCCGCTCCGGGTCGTCGGCGGCGGTGACCAGGGCCTCCGACAGCAGCGACACCGCACCGATGGGGGTCTTCAACTCGTGGCTGACATTCGCCACGAAGTCGCGGCGCATGGCGTCCAGCCTCGCCGCGTCGGAGCGGTCCTCCACGACCAGCAGCACCCGGCCCACGTCGAGCGGCGCCGCGTGGGCGGTCACGAGCAGCGTGCGCGGCCCGGAGGCGGCGCGCGGCAGCGAGAGGTCGGCCTGTCGCGGCGCGTGGTCGCTGCGCGCGTCGTCGATCAGCCGGTCCAGCTCGGGATGGGCGACCGCCTGCCCGAGCACCAGCCCCATCGCGATCGCGGGCTCGGTGGCCTGCAGCACGGTGTTGGAGCCGTCGACGACCACGACGGGCTCCACCAGCGCCGCGACCACGGCGGCAGCGCCGTCCGGCAGCGACGACGCCTGCACGTCGAGCGCCTCCGCGCCGCGGTCCATCGCGGCGCGGAGCACGACGGTGAAGGACACGCCCACGACCAAGCCGAACACCATGGCGAGCACGACGACGTCGGGCGTGCTCATGCGGCTTACGATAAGGGACCGCTCAGGGTGGCCGCCCCGCCTCGAACGCGGGCCGCCCGGTGAATTGGTGCGCCGTTCGCCGTCCCGGCACCGGCTGTTCACCTGGGGCGCGAAACGTGGGCCGTCGCCGGCGACCAGAGGGAGAAGTGCGCGTGCGCGAAGTGTTCCAGCAGGAGCTGACCGAGGTGCAGGACCGGCTGGTCCGCATCGCGAACCTGGTCGCGGAGTCGATCGAGAAGGCCACCACGGCCTTCAACTCCTCCGACGTGACCCTGGCCGAGAGCGTGATCGCCGACGACCACCTGATCGACGAGCTCGCCTCGAGCCTCGACGAGCTGGCGATCGACATCCTCGCGCGGCAGCAGCCGGTGGCGCGCGACCTGCGCATCGTCGTGTCCGCCCTGCGGATCAGCGCCTCGCTCGAGCGGATGGGCGACCTGGCCGAGCACATCGCCCAGCTGGCCCGCACGCGGTTCCCGGAGAAGGTGGTGCCGAAGGCGCTCCGCCCCACGTTCAAGGAGCTGGGCCGGCTGGACGTCGAGATCGCCCGCAAGCTGACGCGGCTGCTCGAGTCCGAGTCGACTGAGCTGGCCGAGGAGATCCGCAACGACGACGACCAGGTGGACGAGCTGCACCTGAGCGTCTTCGACAAGGTGCTCGGCGAGACCTGGAAGGGCAACGCGGGCGACATCGTCGACTCGACCCTGGCCAGCCGCTACCACGAGCGCTTCGCCGACCACGCCGTGTCCATCGCCAAGAAGGTGCAGTACCTGCAGACCGGCGAGTGGGTCGCGGTCAGCGCCTGACGCTCCCCCGCTCCGCGCACGGAGGGCCCTGCAGCGACTGCTGCAGGGCCCTCCGCACGTCCGGGCGCGGTCTCAGGCCGCGGGCCTGCCGCCCTGCGCCGCGACCGCCGCGGCACCGGCCGCCGCCGCGTCCGGGTCCAGGTAGTCGCCGCCGGTGACGATCGGCTTCAGGTCGTCGTCCAGCCGGTAGTGCAGCGGGATGCCGGTCGGGATGTTCAGCTCGGCGATGTCGTCGTCCGAGATGCCGTCGAGGTGCTTCACGAGCGCGCGCAGCGAGTTGCCGTGCGCGACCACGAGCACCCGCTCGCCCGCACGCAGCCGCGGCGCGATGTCGCTCTCGAAGTACGGGACCATGCGCTCCACGACGTCCTTCAGGCACTCGGTGCGCGGCACCTCGACGCCGGCGTAGCGCGGGTCCGCCTCCTGGGAGAACTCGGTGCCGGGCTCGATCGGGGGCGGCGGCACGTCGTAGCTGCGGCGCCAGGTCTTGAACTGCTCGGGGCCGTACTCGGCCAGGGTCTGCGCCTTGTCCTTGCCCTGCAGCGCGCCGTAGTGGCGCTCGTTGAGGCGCCAGTCGCGGATCACCGGCAGCCATGCCCGATCAGCGGCCAGCAGCGCCTCGTCTGCGGTCTGGATCGCGCGCGTGAGCAGGGAGGTGAACAGGACGTCCGGCAGCAGGCCCGCCTGCTCGATCAGGCGGCCCGCGTTGCGGCCCTCCTCGACGCCGCGCGGCGTGAGGCGCACGTCGACCCAGCCGGTGAACAGGTTCTTCTCGTTCCAGTCGCTGAAGCCGTGGCGCAGCAGGAGCAGGGAGTGTTCGGTCACGAGGCGCGAGTCTAGGACGGCCCGCACGGCGCGCTCCCAGGGACGGGGGCGGGATCCGGCCCGTCCCGGTGCGGCGGATACGGTCGTCGGATGCCGATCGGCCGTCCCACCCGCGGCACGACCGGGGTGAACCGGCTGCGGCGGGTCGACCGCTACCTGGCGACGCTGCCCGTGCTGCGGCGGACGCCGCGCCCGCTGGTGGTGGACCTGGGCTACGGCGCCCGCCCGTGGACGGCCCTGGAGCTGTCGGACCGGCTGCGCCGCGTCGCGCCGGGGGTGCGCGTGCTGGGCCTCGAGATCGACCCCGCCAGAGTGGAGGCGGCGAAGCCCGCCGAGCGCGAGGGCGTGGCCTTCGCGCTCGGCGGCTTCGAGGTGCCGGCGCCGCGGGACGAGCGGCCGGTGCTCGTGCGGGCCATGAACGTGCTGCGGCAGTACGACGAGTCCGAGGTCGCCGCCGCCTGGCGCACGGTCGCGACCCGGCTCGCGGACGGCGGGCTGCTGGTCGACGGCACGTGCGACGAGCTGGGCCGCGTCTGCTCGTGGATCGACGTCGGAGCGGACGGGCCGGAGCGGCTGACGCTCTCGCTGCGCCTGGCGGACCTCGCGGCGCCCGGCGTGGTGGCCGAGCGGCTGCCGAAGGCGCTGATCCACCGCAACGTGCCCGGCGAGCGGGTGCACGCGCTGCTCCAGGCGCTCGACGCCGCCTGGGCGCGCGCGAGCCCGCTGTCGGTCTACGGGCCCGCGCAGCGCTTCCAGGCCGCGGTGGCCGCGCTGCGGGACGGCGGCGTGCCGGTCAGCGGCGGCCGCGACCGCTGGCGGCTGGGCGAGGTGACCGTCCCGTGGGCGGCGGTCGCACCCTCGGACTGAGGAGGGTCAGCCGAGGCGGGGCAGCCGCTCCCGCACGAGGTCGGCGGAACCGCCGGCCGCGATGGTCAGGTCCACCACCACCGGCCGCACGAGCACGGTGATCATCGCGTCGGTCACGGACGCGTCCGGGGTGAGCTGCCGCGGGTCGAGGCGCTCCGCGATCAGCAGCAGGTCCCGCACCGCCAGCTGCGCCGCCTCCGGCTCCCGCACGCTGCGGCCCAGCAGGTCGACGGCCTGCCCCACCGCCGCGAGCAGCATCGCCAGCTCGGGCCGCGGCCTGCCGTCCGCGGTCGTCGCCAGGGCGCGGCGGGCGATGGTGCGCAGCGACCGCACGGCCAGGTCGACGCCGTCCACCAGCCGCCGCTGCCCCTGCAGCTCGTCGAGCCGCCGGTGCAGGAACGGGGAGATGCGGGCGATGGCGATCGCCGAGTCCACGGTGACCGCCCAGTCCGCCTGCACCGACTGCATCGAGCGCATCGCGGTGAGCGAGGACGTCGCGGAGGCCGGGTCGGCCGTGCGGAGGGCGCGGGAGAGGTCGTCGACGGCGCGCCGAAGGGAGGCGAACACGCGGTCGGCGTCGCGCTGGGCCGCGTGCCGCGGGTCCCGCGGCAGCAGGGCGGTGGCGAGCAGAGCGACCGCGCCGCCCACGAACCCGTCGACGCTGCGCGCGAAGACACCGCCCGCGGGCAGCTGGATCAGCAGCACGATCGCGGACTGCGCGGTCGCGGCGACCGCCACGGGCGGCGCCGCCTTCAGCGCCCGCGCCAGCAGCAGCGTGGCGGAGAGCGCCACCAGGATCTGCCACACGCCCCGCCCCGCGACGAGCAGCATCACCTCCGCGAGCGCGATGCCGACCGAGAGCCCCAGCGCGGTCTCCAGCACCCGCCGCGGGCGCGCGTCCCGCACGAAGCCGAGGCTGCTGAGGCACACCGTGATCGCCAGCAGCGGCACCCGGTGCCCCAGCGCGTAGTGCGCGATGCAGTACGAGACCGTCGACGCGATCGCCAGCTGACCGGCGGCCGGCACGGCCTCCCAGGCGCGGCGGCCCGCTGCTGCAGGGTCGAGCGCGTCCGGCAGACGGACGCGGCGGTCCCCGCGCACCTCAGCGGCGCTGGACGGCGCCGAGGCGCGGCAGGCGCGGCACGCTGACCGCCGGCCCCGCGCCGGCGGGCACGATGGTGCGCTGCGCGGCGGCGACCAGCCCGCCGTCGGCCCGCACGGCGAGCGCGGCGTCCTCGGGGAGCGACCGCTTCACGACGGCCAGCGCGATCGACCCGTCCTCGTGGTGGCGCGCGGCGCTGGTCACCGCGCCGACCTCGTCGTCCCCCGACAGCACGACGGCCCCCGGCGCGGGCAGCACGCCGGAGGAGCCGTCCAGGTCCAGCTGCACCAGCCGGCGCGGCGGACGGCCCAGGTTGTGCACCTTCGCGACCGTCTCCTGCCCCCGGTAGCAGCCCTTGGCCAGGTGCACGGCGCTGCGCAGCCAGTCGAGCTCGTGGGGCAGCGTGCGGGCGTCGACCTCCTGCGACGCCCGGGGGCGCCAGGCGGCGACCCGCAGCGCCTCCAGCGCGTCGACCCCGGCGAGGCGCACCGACCCCTCGGCCGCCCGTCGCGCCAGGTCGGCCAGCGCCTCGCGCGGCACCAGCGCCAGCCGCAGGTCGTAGGCGGCGCCCGGGTGCTCGGCCGCCTCGGCGCGGGTGATGCCGCCCGCGGCCCCGGCGGCCCAGGGGTCGCGCCACACCAGGCCGGGCCCGCCGGGACCCGGCTCGTCGAGGTCGGCGAACGCGCCCAGCACGGCCACCCGGTCCGTCACGTCCTCGACGACCACGCGCTTCATGAAGCGCATCCGGTCCAGGAACGCGGCCAGCGGCTGCGCCGACGCGGCCTCCACGACCAGCCAGGCGGCCTCGCCGTCGTCCACGACCGACATCGCGTGCTCGACCCGGCCGGAGGGGTCGAGCAGCAGCGACTCGGCGGACGACCCCGGCGCCAGCCCCTTCAAGCGCTGGCTGGTCAGGGAGTCCAACCAGTCCAGGCGGTCCTCCCCCGCCACCCGCAGCACGCCGCGCGACGACAGGTCGACCAGGGCCGCGCCGCCGGCCAGCGCGCGCTGCTCGGGCACGGGCTCGCCGTAGTGGGCGGCCACGCCCTCGTCGGGAGCGCCCGCGGCGACCGCTCCGGGCAGCGACAGCAGGGGGCTCGGAGTCACGGTGAAAGGGTAGGCGCTGCGGCGGCGGCGACGCGTGGGACCCAGGACCCGCGCAGGCGCTGGCGCACCGGGGCGGTCGGGACGAGCCCGGGGCGATCACGGTCACCCGCTTCGCCACCCGCCTCTGGTTCGACCGCGACGCGCTGGACGCGGCCCGGCTCCACACCCCGCTGCTGCCCGACTCGCGGATCGAGCGGGTGATCGACGCGCCGGAGGGCGCCCCCGGGGCGCGGCCGGGCGCCGCGCTGGAGGCGGCGGCGCGCGGCTGGCGAGGGCGTGAGGCCGGTGGCGGCGGGCCGCTCAGTCGACGCGGCGCAGGCGCCCTGAGGAGTGCGTGCGCAGCTCCTGCCCGAGCGCCGCGATGTCCCAGGCCCACAGCAGGTCGCCCTCGACCAGGCCGTAGAGCCGGGTGGCCGCCGAGTACTCCTTGGCGCTCTCGGTGCGCAGCACCGCGTCCGTGGCCAGATCGACCCGCGGGCCCTTCACGCGGCCCAGGTACAGCTCCGAGACGCCGGTCGGGTGCACCACCGACACCTCCACGTCGAAGCCGTCGGAGTTGTTGCGCAGGGTCTCGACGCTGGCCGCGGTGCCGAACGGCCGCGGGCCGACGCCCGGCAGCATGCCGGGGCCCGGGTCGCCGTCCGTCGGCGGCCGGCTGACGCGCCAGTAGCCCGTCTCGGACACCAGCGGCACGGTCGGGCCCTCGTCGGGAGTGCCCCGGTCCGCGCCGAACAGCCACGTGAAGGAGGAGTAGTTCAGGTACGGCAGGCCGTCGTGGCTGAAGCTGACCCGCTGCCCGAACTCGTGCCGGCGGGTCTCCTCGCCGACCTCGTACTCGACGAGGCCGGTGCCCTCCCACACGCCGACGAGCCACGACAGCGGCACGAGCTCGGCGGGCAGCCCCGACGGGATGTCGATCATCGCCATGGCGGATCCTCCTGGCTTCGCGCTAGCGCTGGCCGCGGAACAGGTTGTAGACGACCACCACGGACACGAACGCGATCGCCAGCGACGCGAGCGCGAGCAGGCCCAGGAAGAAGTACTCGATCGCGAGCTGCATGCCGGGAACTCTACGCGGACGCGACGCGCCCGGGCTTCAGGCCCCCGCCAGCACCGTCAGCGCGCCGACCGCGACCAGCACGGCGGATCCGGCGGCGGCCGCGGACAGGCGCACGACGAAGCCCCGCTGCTCCCCCACGACCAGCTGCGCGGCCATGCCCGCGACGACCCCGAGCCCCAGCACGAGCGCGAGCCACGACAGCGAGCGGTCGCCGGGCAGCAGCGCCACGATCCCTGCGGTGCCGAGCGCGACCAGCGCCCACACCGCTCCCACCGCCGCCCGTCCCGCCGTCACGCCCCGGATCCTGCCACCCGGGTCCGACCGCGCCCTGGTCGGCGTCGCGGCGGCCGACCGCGCGCCGTTCGGTACCATGACGGACGGGCGAGGCCGGGAGGACCCTGATGGCGACGCTGTTGATCCTGACCGCTCAGGTCGACGGAGACGCCCTGCCCGCGCTCGCGCTGCTCGGCCACACGGTGCGCTCGATCCCCGCCTCCCCGGCCCAGCTGGTGCACGCGCCGCCCTCGGACGTGATCCTGGTGGACGCCCGCCACGACCTGGCCAGCGCGAAGTCGCTGTGCAAGATCCTGACCACCACCGGCATCACGGTGCCGCTGATGCTCGTGCTGACCGAGGGCGGGCTCACCGCCGTCAGCGCCGACTGGGGCGTCAACGACGTCGTGCTCGAGTCCGCCGGCCCCGCCGAGGTCGACGCCCGCATCCGGCTGGTGATCGGGCGGATGCTGCAGGCGGAGAGCTCGTCGAAGATCCAGGCGTCGGGCGTGGTCATCGACGAGGCCAGCTACTCGGCGAAGGTGCAGGGCCGCCCCCTGGACCTGACGTTCAAGGAGTTCGAGCTGCTGCGGTTCTTCGCGACCCATCCGTCGCGGGTGTTCACGCGCGAGCAGCTGCTCAGCGAGGTGTGGGGCTACGACTACTTCGGCGGCACCCGCACCGTCGACGTGCACGTGCGCCGCCTCCGCGCGAAGCTCGGCGACCTGGAGAGCCTGATCGGCACCGTGCGCAACGTCGGCTACCGCTTCAACGTGATCGAGGACGACGCCGAGCGGCTGCAGGCCAGGGCCTGATCCGCGCGGCCGGGTCCGCGGCCGTTCACCTGCGCGACACCCGCCCGGTGGGAGGATCGCAGGCATGGACGAGCAGACCACGGCGGTCGACACCCCGCCCGAGGCCCGCGCCGACGAGCCGGCCGACGCCCCGCGGGTCGAGGCGCCCGAGCCGGCGGAGCTGTCGGCCGACCGCTACATCGACCGCGAGCTGAGCTGGCTGCGCTTCAACCAGCGCGTGCTCGAGCTCGGCGAGGACCGCACGCAGCCGCTCCTCGAGCGCGCGAACTTCCTGGCGATCTTCGCGTCGAACCTCGACGAGTTCTTCATGGTCCGGGTGGCCGGGCTGAAGCGCCGCATCGACACCGGCATCGCCGTGCCGACCAACGTCGGTCGGGCTCCGAGCGACGTCCTCCGCGACATCGCGACGAAGGCACACGAGCTGCAGGACCGGCACGCCGCCGCGTTCATCGAGTCGCTGAAGCCCGACCTCGACGCCGCGGGCATCCACGTCGAGCACTGGTCCGACCTCGACGAGGCCGACCGGCTGCGCATGCGCGAGTACTTCAACGAGCAGATCTTCCCGGTGCTCAT
>JAKONM010000199.1 GCA_022701925.1 Microbacteriaceae bacterium | reverse complement strand
CGAGCGGCAGGAGCAGCGCCGCGCCTGGACCGACCAGCACGGGCTGGACTTCAGCGTCGCCGGCCGCCGCCAGCGCTTCGAGGTGGACCTGGTGCCGCGCCTGATCCAGCCGCACGAGTGGACCGAGCTGGAGGCCGGTCTGCAGCTCGGCCCACTCGTGCCGCTGGATCAGGCGCGGCACCAGGTCGACGGCGAAGCGCTGGTCGCGGCCGTCCACCCCGAAGACCAGGCCGTGCTCGTCGGCCCACCCGTCGCGGTCGGCCTGCCGCGCCTCGATGCCGACCGGGCCGAGCCCCCGCACGTGGTCGACCAGCTCGGCGTAGCTGGGGCGCGGCACGGCGGAGGAGTCGACGCCCTCGTCGCCGGCACGCACGCGGTAGCGGCGCAGCGCGGTGCCCTTCGGCCCGGGACCCTCGGCGGCGCCCTGCGTCTCGTCGACCACGTGGCGCATCACGTCGACGAGGTCGCCCCGCTGCGCGAACGCGCCGCGCTGCCGGTCGGCGGAGTTGCCGCGCGCCAGCGCCCGCTCGGTCAGCTGCTCGACCTCTTCGAAGTCGCCCAGCTCCTCCAGCACGTCGCGCAGCCCGCCGACCAGGGCCCGCACGGCCTCCGGCGCGGGCACCGGTCGGGGGTGGTCGGAGTCGTCCAGCAGTCGGCCCGCCAGCCCGCCGCGCGCCGCCTGCCAGATCGCCGCGCGGTGCAGCGGCAGCGGGCGGTCGCGCCGGGGCGCCCCGGCCAGCACGTCGCGCTCCGCGGCGCGCACCATGGCCCGGAAGAGGCCGGCGATCAGCACCGCATCGTCCACCAGCGGGCAGGCGTCGCAGATGCGCAGCTCCAGCGTGGGCGCGTGGCTGGAAGGGCGCACGTCGAAGTAGGCCATCTTCGAGTCCGCGATGACCCCCGAGGCGATCAGGTCCGTCAGCAGCTCGTCGTAGGCGGCGGCGTCGGGCAGCGGGCCGGTGGGCCCGGCGCTCGGCCAGCGCTGCCAGATGATCGAGCGGATGGAGGCGTACCCGGTGTCGAGCCCGTTCCAGTACGGCGAGCTGGCGGACAGGGCCAGCAGCACCGGCAGGCGGGGCGCGATGCGCTGCGCGATCTCGATCGCCAGGTCGCGGTCCGCCACGCCGACGTGGATCTGGGTGCCGCAGATCAGCTGCTCGTCCACCAGCAGCCGGTACTGCTCCTGCATGCGGCCGTAGCGGCCGGTGGCGGTCAGCTCGAAGTCGCGGAACTCGCTCCGGGGCGCCGTGCCCACGGCGGCGACGCCCAGCCCCTCGCGGCCGGCGACCTCCACCACGCCCTTGCGCAGGCGCAGCAGCTCCTGGCGCAGTCCGTCCAAGGTGGTGACGACGTCGGTGTTGGTCTCCACCGTCGTCCGCTGGATCTCCGCGGAGTAGCCCTGCTGCGGCAGTCGGGCGAGCATCTGGGGCGCGCGGGCGGCGAGCTGCCAGCGCTCCAGGTCGATGAGGTGCAGCTCCTCCTCGGCGCCGAGCGTCAGTGCGGCTGGCATGCCCGCACCATAGCCCTCGCCTCGAAGCGCCGGGCTGGCGGCCCGCGTCGTCCGGCGGGTCGGAACACGCCGCCCCGGACCGGGAGAACCCCTGGTCGTCGGGTTCTCTCTGGATTCCCGTGCTGCTCCGCCGGCCTCCGGCGGCCGGACGACTTCGTCATCAGCCCGAAACAGGAGGAGGGCGCCACGAGCACGGGTGCCGGAGTGGTCCTGCTCGGCAGCGTCGCCGGGTTCAGACCGCTCCGCTCGTCCCGAGCAGCGCCCCGATCGTCCAGGTGAGGGTGAGCGCCAGCCCGCCGCCCACGACGGTCCGCAGCACGGGCCGCGCCGCGGCGGCACCGCCGAGGCGCGCCCCGGCCGCCCCCGTCGCCGCCAGCGCCAGCAGCACCGCGAGGATCGTCACGGGCACGCGCGCCGCGCCGCTCACGACCAGGATCGCGATCAGCGGCAGCACGCCGCCGGTCAGGAACGAGGCGGCGGACGCCGCGGCGGCCGCCCACGGGTTCGCGTCCTCCGGACCGGTTCCTCCGCGGGCCGCGCGCTCGCTGTCCCGCTGGCTGCTCACCGACACGTACTCGCCCAGCGCCATCGACACGGCGCCGCCGATCAGCGCGGCGAGCCCTGCGACCAGCACCGTGCCGGACTGCGTCGTCGCGCCGGCGACGCCGACGACGATCGCGGCGACCGAGACGATGCCGTCGTTCGCGCCCAGCACGCCGGCGCGCAGCGTGTTCGCGCGGGCGGCGGTGCCGGCGGGGGTCGCGCCGTGGGTCAGGGTGGCGAGCAGCGAGGTCATGCAACCAGGGTGCCCGCCGCAGCAGGTCCGCGCCAGGAAGGGAAGGCAAGCCTGATCAGGCGGTCCAGGGGGCGCGCGTAGCGTGCGGACCATGGATGTGCGCCCGTACCCCGTGCTCGCCCCCGGGCAGCTGGTGCTGCTGCGGCACGGGGAGACGGAGTGGAGCCGCTCGGGGCGCCACACCTCGGTCACCGACCTGCCGCTGACGCCCGACGGCGAGCGCCGGGCGCGGGCGGTGCATCCGGTGCTGGCCTCCCGCGACGTCGCGCTGGTGCTGGCGAGTCCTCGCCGCCGTGCGCACCGCACCGCCGAGCTGGCCGGGTTCGAGGGCCGGATCGAGACGGACGACGACCTGGTCGAGTTCGACTACGGCGCCTACGAGGGCCTGACCTCCGACGAGATCCACCGCGACCGGCCCGACTGGGACCTCTGGCGGCACGGGACGCCGCCCGGCGCCAGCCCGGGGGAGTCGCCCGACCAGGTGCGCGCGCGGGTCGAGCGCGTCGTGGCGCGGGCGGAGCCGGTGCTGCAGCAGGGCCGCGACGTGCTGGCCGTGGCGCACGGGCACGTGCTGCGCGCGCTCGGCGCCGCCTGGATCGACCTGCCGCCGTCCGGCGGCTCCCGGCTGGTGCTGGGCACCGCGGGCCTCGCCGCGCTGGGCCACGAGCACGGCAACCGCGTGATCGACCTGTGGAACGTGCAGCCGTGAGCGACGAGCGGCGTCGGGCGGATGCCCTGGGCGGGCGCGGCTTCGGCGAGGCGGCGGAAGCCTACGTCGCGGGCAGGCCGGACTACCCGGCCGAGCTGGTCGCCTGGCTGCTCGGCGACGCGGTGGACGTGGTCGACGTCGGCGCGGGCACCGGCAAGCTCACGGCGGCCCTCGTCGGGGGCGGTCGGCGCGTCGTCGCGGTCGAGCCGGACGGCGGGATGCTCGACGCCCTGCGCGAGCAGGTGCCCGGGGCCCGGGCGCTGCAGGGCGCGGCGGAGGCGCTGCCGCTGCCGGACGCCTCCGCGGACGCGCTGCTGTTCGGCCAGGCCTGGCACTGGGTGGACGTCGCGCCGGCCTCCGCCGAGGCGGGTCGCGTGCTCCGTCCCGGCGGCGTGCTCGGCCTGATCTGGAACGTCCGGGACTCCGCAGCGGCCTGGGTGCGCGCGTTGAACGGCCTCATCGAAGGCAGCGCCGCCGAGGAGGCGATCGAGCAGGACGCCGTGCGGGTCGGTCAGCACTTCGGGCCGCTGGAACGGCGGTCGACCGCGTGGAGCCGGCCGATGACCGTCGAGCGGGTCGTGGCGATGGTCGCCTCCCGCTCCTTCGTCATCGCGAAGGAGCCGGGGGAGCGCGCCGCACTGCTCGACGAGGTGCGGGCGCTGCTCGCCGGCCATCCCGACACCGCCGGCCGCGAGCGCGTCGACGTGCCGTACCGCACCACGGCCTTCCGCGCCCGCCGGCCCTGACCCTGCCAGCCCCGCAGGCCGCTCGACCGCGGGGTGCTGCGCCGTGCAGGAGCTCCGGTGGCCGGAGCTCCTGCACGGCGCAGCACCCGGGGCTCACGGGGTCGGGGTGCCGCCGTTGACCGCCAGCGTCGCCCCGACCACGAAGCTGGACTCCGGCGAGGTGAGGAACACGTAGGCCGGGGCCAGCTCCGCGGGCTGCGCGGCGCGGCCGATCGGCGTGTCCGAGCCGTAGCCCGGGATCTCGTCGGCGGGGATGCCGCCGGAGACCTGCAGCGCCGTCCAGGTGGGTGCGGGGGCGACGGTGTTCACGCGGATGCCCTTCTCCGCCAGCTGCTGGGCCAGCCCCTTCGACAGCGTGTTGATCGCGCCCTTCGTGCTGGCGTAGTCGATGCGTTCGGGGCTCGCCTGCCACGTCTCGAGCGAGGCGGTCGTGACGATCGTCGACCCCGGCGGCAGGTGCGGCACGGCCGCCTTGACCACGCGGAACAGGCCGAACACGTTGATCTCGAAGGTGGAGGTGAACTGCTCGTCCGGCAGCGTCGTCACGTCCTTGTTCGTCACCTGTTTGCCGGCCACGATCGCCAGCGCGTCCAGGCCGCCCAGCTCGGCGACGGCCTTCTCGACCAGGTCGGCCGCGAAACCGGGGTCGGTCAGATCGCCCTGGACGCCGACGCCCCTCACCCCCGCCGCCTCGATCTGCTGCAGCACGTGGTCGGCGTCCGAGGCCTCCGGACCCAGGTAGGAGATGACCACGTCAGCGCCCTCGCGGGCGAAGGCGATGGCGGTCGCGCCGCCGATGCCGGAGTCGCCGCCCACGACCAGGGCCTTGCGGCCCTGCAGGCGGCCGGTGCCGCGGTAGGTGGACTCGCCGAGGTCGGGCACCGGGTCCATGCGCGACTGCAGGCCGGTGCCGTCCTGCTGCTGCTTCGGCGGGTCGATGACGGGATAGCGGGTGCGGGGGTCGTCGAACGTGTACTGATCGCTCATGGAGCGAGGTTCCCAACCGATACTGGACGCGGGCGGAGGATCAGCCGTCCGGCTGCACCACGGTCATCGTGAATCGCACGGGCTCGTCGCCGCCGTTGCGGTAGGCGTGCGGCCGGTCCGCGGCGAACACGGCCCCGCCGCCCGCCGGGACCCGGTGCTGGACGCCCGCCACGTCCAGCAGCAGCTCGCCCGACTGCACGTGCAGCAGCTCCTCCGTGCCCGCCAGGTGCGCCTCCGACCGGCGTTCGCCGCCCGGCGCGAGCGTCCACGTCCACAGCTCCAGGTGGTGCCGGCGGTCGGAGCCGGTCAGCAGCCGGGCAGCGCTGCCGCCGTCGCGCCACAGCTCGGTGCCGCCGTCGGGCTCGGTCACCCTGACCGGAGGCTGCGGGTCCGCCTCGACCAGCCGGGCCACGCCCACCCCCAGGGCCTCCGCGATCCGCACCAGGGTCCCGAGGCTCGGGTTCGTGCGGCGCTGCTCGATGCCGATCAGCACGCCCCGGCTGACGTCCGCGCGGTCGGCCAGGGCGTCCAGCGACCAGCCCCGCTCCGCGCGCAGGGCGCGCACCGCCTCCGACACCGCCGCCGTCACCGTGTCCGTCGTCACGACCGTTCCTTCTGCTGTACTGTCCGGTGCGCCCGATTGTACTGCAGAGGGAGGGCCACGTGCCGATCGTGCTCGCGCTGCTCGGCGCACTGGTCTACGGCACCGCCGACTTCGCCGGCGGCATCGCCAGCCGCCGTGCGCCGGCGCTCGCCGTCGTCTTCAGCGGCCAGGTCGCCAGCCTGGCGCTGCTGGCCGTCGCCCTCGTCGTGCTGCCCGGGCGGCTCGACCCCGGCTCCGTGGCCTGGGGCGCCGCGGCCGGAGCGGTCGGCGGCCTGTCGCTGCTGCTCTTCTACCGCACGCTCTCGCTGGGGGCGATGACCGTCGTGGCGCCGCTGACCGCGGTGATGTCCGCCGTCGTGCCGGTGGTCGGGGGACTGGTCCTCGGCGAGCGGCCCGGCCTGCTCGCGCTGCTCGGCGTGCTGCTCGCCCTGGCCGCCGTGGTGCTGGTCAGCGCCGAGGGCGGCCGCCTGCCGCGGCCCGCCGCGCTGCGCGGACCGGTGGTGCTCGGCTCGCTGGGCGCCGGCACCGGCTTCGGGCTGCTGTTCGTGCTGCTGTCCCGCGCGGCGCCCGACAGCGGCTTCTGGACGGTGGCCGGCGCCCGAGGCGCCTCCCTGGTGCTGCTCGCCCTGGTCGCCGTCGTGGCGCGACGGTCCCTCGTGCCGCGCGGCGCCCCGGTCGGCCTGGTGCTGCTGGCGGGGCTCGGGGACATGACGGCGAACATGCTGTTCGTCGTCGCGTCCCGCTCGGGCCTGCTGAGCATCACCGGGGTGCTGATCGCGCTCTACCCGGCCGGCACCGTGCTGCTGGCCGTGCTGGTGCTGAAGGAGCGGCTGGCACCGGCGCAGCTGGGGGGCCTGGCGCTGGCCGGGGGCGGCGTCGCGCTGATCGCGCTCGCCTGAGCCGGCTCTGCGCCGCCCCTCCAGGCGCCCCCGGGGGCGTCCCACTAGGGTCGCGCCGTGACGAGGCAGCGGCTCCTGTTCGCCGAGCAGCTGGGCCCGATGTTCGACGACGGCGACGAGCAGGTGCTGCTGGTCGAATCGGTCGCAGCGTTCCGGCACCGGCCGACGCACCGCCAGAAGGCCCACCTGTACCTGTCCGCCCTGCGGCACCGCGCCGCCGAGCTCGAGGACCGCGCCGAGCTGGTTCGCGCGGACACCTTCCGGCAGGCGCTGCGGGGCCGCGACCTGGTCGTCGTCGACCCGCCGTCGTACCGCGCGCGGCACCTGGTCCGCGACCTCGGCGCCGAGGTGCTGCCCAGCCGCGGCTTCGTGACCAGCGAGGAGGACTTCGCCGGCTGGGTGCGGGGTCGCGACGACAAGAGCCTGGTCATGGACACCTTCTACCGCTGGGTGCGGCAGCGGGAGGGGATCCTGCTGACGCAGGCGGGCAAGCCGCTGGGCGGCCGGTGGAGCTACGACGCCGACAACCGCCAGGCGCCGCCGAAGAAGCAGGCGGTGCTGGGGCTGCCGGACCCGTGGTGGCCCGAGGAGGACGACATCGACCGCGGGGTGCGGGCGGAGCTGGACCGCTGGCAGGCCGACGGCACCGTCTCCTTCATCGGCGAGGACGGCCCGCGGCGCTTCCCGGTGACGCACGCGGAGGCGCGGGCCGCGCTGGCGGTCTTCGTCCGCGATCGGCTGTCGACCTTCGGCCCCTACGAGGACGCGACCCTGGACGCGGACTGGACCATGTCGCACTCCCTGCTCAGCACCTCCATGAACATGGGGCTGCTGGACCCGCGCGAGGTCGTGGACGCCGCGCTCGACGCGCACGCGGCCGGGCGGGCGCCGCTGAACTCGGTCGAGGGCTTCGTGCGGCAGGTCATCGGCTGGCGCGACTGGATGTGGCACCTGTACTGGCACCTGGGCGAGGACTACGTGCACCGCAACCAGCTGAACGCGCGGCGCCGCGTGCCCGACTCGTGGTGGGAGCTCGACCCTGACGCGATCCAGGCCAACTGCCTGTCGAGCGTCATCCGGGACGTGCGCGACCACGGCTACGCGCACCACATCCAGCGGCTGATGATGCTGGGCAACTTCGCGCTCACCCGCGGCTTCTCCCCGATGGAGACCACGGAGTGGTTCACCGGCGCGTTCGTCGACGGCACGCCGTGGGTGATGCCGACGAACGTGGTCGGGATGAGCCTGCACGCCGACGGCGGGGTGGTCGCGACGAAGCCGTACGCCTCCGGCGGCGCCTACATCGACCGGATGACCGACTACTGCGGGGGCTGCCGCTTCAACCCGAAGGTGCGGGTGGGGGAGGACGCGTGCCCCTTCACCGCCGGGTACTGGGCCTTCATGGCGAAGCACGAGGAGCGCTTCTCGCAGAACCCCCGCATGTTCCAGCCGATCGCCGGCATGAAGCGGCTGAAGGACCTGGACGAGGTCGTCGAGCAGGAGCGCCGCCGCCGCACGTGGTGACGGCGGGGCGCCGCGTCGAGCCGTCGACGCCGCGCGCCGCCGGCGCTGCGCGGGATGCGACACTTCCCAGCATGGCGGTGCGGCTGGCGGTGGCGGTGAACCCCGCGGCCGGCCGGGGCGCAGGCGCCGCCCTGGGGCAGCGGGCCGTCGCCGCGCTGACCGCCGCCGGCCACGAGGCGCAGGTCGTCACCGCGGCCGACGCCGGGCGTCTGGAGCGGGCGCTGCGCGACCTGCTCGCGACCGATCCGCCGGACGCGGTGGTGGTCGTCGGCGGGGACGGCACCGTGCACCTCGCGGTGAACGCGCTGGCGGGCGGCGACGTCGCCCTCGGGCTGATCCCCGCGGGCACGGGCAACGACCTGGCTCGCTGCCTCGGGCTGCCCCACCGCGACGCGGACGCGGCGATCCGGGCCGTGGTGGAGGCCCTCGCGGAGGAGGAGCCCCGCGCTC
>JAKONM010000028.1 GCA_022701925.1 Microbacteriaceae bacterium | reverse complement strand
CCCGACCGTACGCGGCGGGCCTGTGTCGGCGGCACCCGCGCGAGGCGTCCAGGAGGCTCACGGCCGGCTCATCGGGACGGCATCGGCGGCACTCGGGTCGCTGCTCGGGCCGCCGCCGAGGCTGTCGTCATGCGCACCAGCAGGGGAGCCGTCCCGCCCGTCCCACCCGCCCCGTCGTCCGCGATCGGCCGCCTGCGTCGCGGCGCGATCGCCGCCGCGGGTCTGCTGCTGGTGATCGGCGCCTCGGCGGTCGGCCTGCACGACGTCGCCGAGTCGCACCTGGCCGCGCCGGGGTCCTCGCTCCACGCCTGACCGCCGGGCCCGCTGCGCGGCTCGACTGCCGCCACTCGGACGGTTGGCCGTGCTCAGCGCCCCGCGGCGTAGCCCAACCCGCCGCGCGGGTTCGCCGCGGCCCCCACCGCACCGGTCGCCGGGTCGAGGGTGACGGCGCAGAGCCGCCCGAGGCTCCAGTCGCCCGCTCGGCGGATGCGGTGCCCGCGCGCCGCCAGGTCCGCGATCACGTCCTCGCCGAGCCGGTCCTCCACGGTGAGCCCGCCGGGGTTCCAGGTGCGCGGCCAGAACGACTCGGGGAACGAGGTCGTGTGCCAGGCGGGCGCGTCGACCGCCTGCTGCGGCGTCCACCCGCCGACCAGGGTGCGCAGCAGGAAGAGCAGCTGCCATTGATCCTGCTGGTCGCCGCCGGGGGTGCCGAGGCCGCTGACGGCCCGCCCGTCCCGCAGCAGCAGCGTCGGGGTCAGCGTGGTGCGCGGGCGGCGTCCCGGCCGCAGCTCTGAGGCGGTGCCGGGCTCCAGCCAGGTCGTCTGCAGCCGGGTGCCCAGGCAGAAGCCCAGCGAGGGGATCTCGGGCGACGACTGCAGCCAGCCGCCCGACGGCGTCACCGCCACCACGTTGCCCCAGCGGTCCACCGCGTCGATGTGGCAGGTGTCGCCGCGCACCGCGCCGTCGGGCGGCGTCACCGCCTCCGGGTCGCGCGGCGTCGCGAGGGTCGGCTCGCCGGTGCCGGCCGCGGTCCCGGCGGAGACCCGGTACCGGGTGCGCAGCGGCGGCATCGCGCCGCCGCCGACCCCGCCCGGCCGCAGCTCGTGGGAGGCCCCCGGCCCGATCAGCGCCCGGCGCTCGGCCGCGTACGCCGCGGACAGCAGGTGCTCCAGCGGCACCGCGTCGTCGCCGAGGTGCGCCTCGCGGTCCGCGAGCACCAGCTTCAGCGTCTCGGCGATCACGTGGACGCCGTCCGCGGTGGAGGGGTCGAGCAGCGCGTCGTCCATCGGCTCCAGGATCCGCAGCGCCATCAGCAGCGCGGGGCCCTGGCTCCACGGCCCCGCCTTCGCCACGACCGTGCCGCGGAAGGTCGTCGTGACTGCGGGCTCGAAGCCGGCGCGGAACGCGGCCAGGTCCGCGGCACGGATGACGCCCGCGTGGTCGGTGCCGGAGGCGTGCCGGTGCGGCTGCGCCGCCGCCAGCTCGACCTTGTGCGCGACGAAGCCGGTCGCCCACTCCTCCCGCGCCGCCCGGATGCGGGCCTCCCGCGTCGGGGCGTCCGCCCCTGCTGCGACCAGGCGTTCGAGCACCGCCGCCCAGGCCGGGTTCGTCACCGACTCGCCGGCACGGGGCGGCGTGCCGTCCGCGTGCAGCCAGCGGGCGGCGGAGGCGGGCCAGTGGTCGCGGAAGAGCCCCGCGACCGCGGCGATCGCGCGCGCGGCGCCGGCGGACAGCGGGTGCCCGTCGCGGGCGTAGCCGATCGCGTAGGCGAGCACGTCGGCCGCCTCCCACGTGCCGCGGGCCTCGAGCAGCAGCAGCCAGGCGTCGACGGCGCCCGGCACGGCGGCCGCCAGCGCGCCGGCGCCCGGCACCAGGTCCAGGCCCTGCTGCCGGAAGTGCTCCGGGGTCGCGCCCGCGGGCGCCGGACCCTGCCCCATCAGCACGACGGGCTCGCCCGGCGCCTCCGCGGTGGCGAACAGACCCACCAGGTCGCCGCCCGGCCCGTTCAGGTGCGGCTCGACGACGTGCAGCACGAAGCCGCCGGCGACCACGGCGTCGAAGGCGTTGCCGCCCCGCTCCAGCACCGCCTGCGCGGCGGCGGTCGCCAGCCAGTGCGTGGAGGCGGTCATCCCGAAGGTGCCTGCCAGGTCTGGCCGGGTGGTGAAGGCGGGCGGCGGCGTGAAGGTCACGGTCGACCCGGTCTCGCGGGACGCTGCATGCGCCCAGCGTGCCGCGTCCCGCCCGCAGGCCCCCTGGCACCGGCCCCTCCAGCCCGCTGCAGGATCCTGCGCGTCCCGGGAACGAGCGGGCCCTCGCTTCCTGCGGAACGCACGGGTTCCTCCATTCAGCGGGCCCACCCCTCCTGGCTCCACCGGGCGCGTCGCTTCCAGCAGTCCGCGTCGCTTCGAGCAGCCGGATGCGCCCGGAACGCCTGCTCGAACCGACGGGACCTGCTCGAAGGCACCGTCCTACCCGCCCGGACCCGCCGCGCACGAGACCGCCGCCGCGGGTGCGGACTCCGAGGGGAGGTCCGCGCCCGAGGCGGCGACCGGGTCGTGCCGGGAGATCAGACCCCCACGGGCTCCGGCACCTCGCGGGCGGCCTCCGGCGCCGGGTGCGCCGTGTGCAGCGCCAGGCCCTGGCCGCGGCGCCGGAAGACGATCGCCGCCAGCACGGCGCCGCCGGCGAAGAACCCTGCGCCCCACCAGTAGGCCGTGGCGTAGCCCCGCACCGCCGCCTCGGCCGCGACCTGCGCGGTGACCGCGTCGCGGCCGACCAGGTAGTCGGTCACCGCGGTGGCGGCCAGCGTGTTC
This sequence comes from Microbacteriaceae bacterium, assembly GCA_022701925.1. Lineage (GTDB taxonomy): Bacteria > Actinomycetota > Actinomycetes > Actinomycetales > Microbacteriaceae > Amnibacterium. Next base: position 12,185 of record JAKONM010000028.1, on the reverse strand, counting down.
AGCAGGGCGGTGCCGATGGACCCGCCGACCTGCTGGCTGGTGTTCACCAGCGCCCCGGCGACGCCGGCGTACCGGCGGTCGACGCCCAGGGTCGCGGTCTGCATGGAGGCGGGCATGATCGTGCCCATCGCGGCGCCGATCATCATCAGCGGCACGACCAGGTCGGGGGCGTAGGCGCTGTCGACGCCGAGGCGGGTCAGCAGCACCATCCCGGAGGCGGCCAGCACCATGCCGATCGGCACCAGCACCTTCGGCCCGAAGCGCGGCACGAACAGGTTCGTGCCCAGCTGCGCGGCCAGCACCAGCATCGCGATCATCGGCAGGAACGCGAGGCCGGTCTGGATCGGCGAGTAGCCGAGCGTGGTCTGCACGTAGTAGGTCACGAACAGGAACACCCCGAACATGCCGACCGCCGCGATCATCACCGAGGAGTAGGCGGCGGCGCGGTTGCGGTCGCGCAGGATCGCCAGCGGCAGCAGCGGGTGGGCGGCGCGGCGCTGCCAGAGCACGAACACGACGAGCAGCACGGCGGCGCCGGCCAGGAAGCCCCAGGTGGCGGGGGAGTCCCAGCCGTCCGACTCCGCGTTGGAGAAGCCGAAGACCAGGCCGAACAGCGCCGCGGAGACCAGCACCGTGCCCGGCACGTCGAGCTTCGGGCGCGGGCCGACGCGGGTGAGCGTCGGCACCAGGAAGATCGCGCCGACGAACGCGACGACCGCGATCACGTCGTTGATGTAGAGGTTCCAGCGCCAGTCGAAGTTCTGGGTCAGCACGCCGCCCAGCAGCAGGCCGACCGCGCCGCCGGCGCCGGCCAGCGCGCCGAAGACGCCGAACGCGCGGGCGCGCTCCTTCGGGATCGTGAACGTGGTGGTCAGCACCGCCAGCGCGGTGGGCGCCAGCATCGCGCCGAACACGCCCTGCAGGGCGCGGGCGGCCACGAGCAGGCCGAACGACTGCGCCGCGCCGCCCAGGGCGGAGGCGACGGCGAAGCCGACCAGGCCGATCAGGAACATCCGCTTGCGGCCGACCAGGTCGCCGAGGCGCCCGCCGAGCAGCAGCAGGCTGCCGAAGGCCAGCGAGTAGGCGGTGACGACCCACTGGCGGTCGGCGTTCGAGAAGCCCAGGTCGGCCTGGGCGGAGGGCAGCGCGATGTTCACGACGGTCGCGTCGAGCACGACCATCAGCTGCGCGAGGGCGACGACGGCGAGGGTCCACCAGCGCCGCGACGAGTGCGGTGCGTCCGCCGCGACGGCGGACGAGGGGGAGAGGGAGGTCATGGGGCACGACCATATACGGAACGGATCGGTTCCGGAAAGCATGAGTTCCAGAACGTCCGCGTGTCGTATGATCGAGGTCCGAACCGCAGGAGGGACCGCCGCGATGACGCAGCAGGAGCTCGCCGACGACGTCGTCGGCGCGATCGACGACGGGCACGTGCGGCTGGGCCGCAAGCGCGACCACAGCCGCGACCCCGAGATCCTCGACGCGGCCCTGGAGGTGCTGGCGGAGTGCGGCTACGACGGCATGACCGTCGACATGGTCGCGACGCGCGCGAAGGCGGGCAAGGCCACCCTGTACCGGCGCTGGCCGTCCAAGGCCGAGCTGGTGATCGACGCGGTCGCCTGCATGAAGGCCGCCCACTCCTCCCCGGACGACCTGCCCGACACCGGCACGCTGCGCGGCGACCTGGTCGCCCTGATCCGCCCGCACTCGCTGGAGGACAGCGCCCGCAAGATGCAGGTGATGGGCGGTCTGGTCTCGATGATCGCCCGCGACCCGCATCTCGCCGAGGCCGTGAACGCCGCCATCACCGAGCCGCGGGCGCGGCTGAACCGCATCCTGATGCAGCGCGCCGTCGACCGCGGCGAGGTTCGCGCCGACGCCGACCTCGACACGATCTCGCACATCGGGCCATCCATGACGGCCTACCGCTCGCTGATGCAGCGCCTGCCCGTGGACCGCGAGTTCCTGATCGGCATCATCGACGGCGTCGTGCTGCCGGCCCTCGGCGTCGCGCCCGAGCGGTCGGGCACCCCGCAGGAGCAGTCGCAGCGCTCGCCGGAGGGGCAGCCCGCCCGCCGCTGACCCGCGTCCCGCTGCACGCGGACGCCGAGAGCGGGCGAGGACACCCGGTTCGGAGCGGCGGCAGCGGGAGGGGGCGCCGTCAGTCCGGCAGCCGGGCGGCGGCGTACCGGGCCAGCGCCGCGCCGACCAGCTCCGGCGGCACGGCGCCGCCGTCGAGCAGCGGCGCGGTCATCACGTCGGGGCCCGCCGCCCGCACCTGCCGCTCGAAGTAGCCGGGGGCCAGCAGGTAGGTCGCCACGACGACCCGCCGCCCGGTGGCGCGCGCCGTCTCCACGGCGTCGCGCAGCGTCGGCTGCGCGGCGCTGAGGAAGCCCACCGCGACCGGACGGTCGAGCAGGGCCGCCAGCCGCCGGCCCTGCTCGCGGCAGTCGACCACCGCCGCCTGGTCCGACGATCCGGCGGCGGCCAGCACGACCTCGTCGTCGTCCGTCAGCCCGGCCGCCGCGAGGCGGGCCGCCAGCAGCCGCGCCAGGCCGTCGTCGGGGCCGAGCGCGCCGGCGACGGCCACGGGCCGGTCGGCCTTCCGAGCGGCGCGCCCGATGTCGACCCGCACGTGGTAGCCGGCGGAGAGCAGCAGCGGCACCACGACCGCGGGCCGCCCGGGCGGCAGCTTGCGCAGCACCGTCTCGACGTCGGGCTGCAGCACGTCGACGAAGCCGCCGTGCGTGTCCGGCATACGGTCGCGGATCGCCGCGACCAGGGCGCCGACCAGCTGCCGTCCCGGTACGGAGTCGGTGCCGTGCGAGATCGCGACCAGCGCCGGCGCGGAGTCCGCCAGCGACGCGGGCTCGGACGAGGAGGGCGCGGGCACCCGTGCACGCTACGGCAGACCCTCCCGACCGCCCTGGCTCGCGGATCCGCAGCGATCGCTCGACACGCCGCGCCGGAGGTCTCGGTCCCGGCGTGTCGAGCCGGAACTGCGCATCCGCGAGGGAAGTGCGGATCCGCGAGATCCCGGCAAGAACGCAGCGCGCCCCCGCCAGGACCGGAGCGGTCACCGATGGGGGCGCGGTCCTGCAGCGCGGGTCAGCGCAGGTTCCGGCGCGCGTCCTGCGCCTGGCCCTGCAGCGAGTCCTTCGCGTCGGCGGCCTGGCCCTGCACCGTGTCCTTGGAGTCCTGCGCCTGGCCCTTGACGTCCTGCGCCGCCGAGGCGCCCTGTTCCTTCACCGTCTGCGCCGCGTCCTGGGCGGTGCCCTGCACGTGCTGCGCGGCCTCCTGCGCCGGCTGCTTCAGCTCGCCGGCGATCTCCTGCCCGGCGCTCTTCGCGGTCTCCTTGACCTTGTCGGTCAGCGGGGCGGCCTTGTCCTTCGCACGGTTCGCCAGCTGCTGCTCGCTCTCGGTGGAGGGCAGCAGGCTCGACACCAGCCACCCCAGGCCGAAGGCGATTGCGCCCACGACGATCGGGTGGCCCTTGGCCGTCGACACCGCGCCGGACGCGCCGTCGCCACCGCCGTCGCGCACCGACCCGGCCGCGTCGGCGACCCGGTCCTGCGCGTGGTGCACGCCGCCCATGATCGACTCGCGCACGTCGGTGACGCGGCTGCGCACCTTCTCCTTCTGGCGCTCGGCGATCTGCTGCGGGCTGACCTTGTCGGCCAAGGCGTCGACGTCGATGTCGAGGTTCGCCCTCGTCCGCTCGATCTCGGCGCGGATCTGATCGGGGTTGCTCATGCGGTGCCTCCCGGCTTCAACGTCTCGGGGATCTTCTTCAGGGACTCGGCGGTGCGCGGCGCGCCCTCCACCGTCCGCAGCTGCGCGCGGGCGCGCAGCGCGAGGATCGCCGTGACGATCAGGTACAGGCCCGCGACGATCAGTGCGGACCACGCGTTGCCGACCAGGTACCCGAGCGCCCACCACAGGGCGATCGACAGGAACAGCAGCACGAACAGGCCGGCCACGGCGGCACCGGCGTAGAGGCCTGCGCCCTTGCCCGCCTTCTTGGCGGACTCGCTCAGCTCGGCCTTCGCCAGATCGACCTCCTGGCGGAACAGGGTCGACAGGTCGCGGGTGACGCCCGACAGCAGCTCGCCGAGGCCGCTCGTGGCGGCGCGCTCCGCGGCGGGGTCGGAGGACGGCGCCGCGTGGGCCGCTCCGGGGCTGCTCATCGCATCCCGCCGTCCAGCGCGCCCGCGCCGGTGCCGACCGCGGTGCTGTAGCCGGTGCCGGTGCCCGTGCCGGTGCCCGTGCCGGTGCTGTACTCGCCCCGGACCGCCGACGAGTCGTGGGCGACGTCCTCGGGAGCGACGGAGGAGGTACCGGCGTCCGGTGCGCCGTCGAACGAGCGGTCCGTGCCGGATCCGCCGTCGGGCTTCGCGTCGGCCGTCAGCGCCTTGGTGGCGCGGGCGGCCACGATGCCCGCGGTCGCCGCCAGCGCGATGAACAGGCCCGGGCGGCGGGCGGCGAACCGCTTCACCTCGTCGAGCACCTCGGCCGGCTCGCGCTGCTCGAGCCACTCGCCCAGCCGATCCGCCCGCGTCCGGATCGCTTCGACCAGCTCGCCGGCCAGGCCGTCGCCGCCGCCCTCGCCGCGCTGCAGGGACTGCAGGTCGCCGCTCAGGGTGCGCAGGGCGCCGGCCGCAGCGGTCTGCTGCTTGCCGGCCTGCTGGCCCAGCTGCTCCGTGGCCTGGCCGTACAGCTGCTTGGCCTGGCCGACCGCGTCGGACGCGACCCTGCCGGCCTGCTCCTTCGTGGTTCCGGCGACGTCCGCCGCAGCGTCCTTCGCGGTGCCGGCGACCTGGCCGGCCTGCTCCTTCGCGACGCCGGCGGTCTGCTTCGCGGTGTCCTTCGCCCGGCCCGCCGCATCGCTCGCCTGGTCGGCACGGCCGCTCGTGGGGGAGTGCTGCTCACCCGCCGGGGAGACCTGCACGGCGGTCGCCTCCACCGTCTCGTCGTAGATGGGGGTGCTGGGCGGGATCGCGCCGGCACGTGTCGGGTCGGTCATCACTGCTCGTCTCGTCGTCTCTCACGACCCGTGCGGCCGTCGCGACGAGCGCACCACGCGCCCGCTGTGCGTCGCGGTCGCTCCCGGCCGTTGCGCCCGGCACCCGCAGCCCGCTCCCAGTCCCGGCCCGAGGGGTTGACGCGGCCGGCGCCACGTGCATGCGCCGCGGATCGGGCGCCGCCCCCGCGGCCGACGGACCGCCGACCCGGGTCCGCAGGTCAACCGGGCGTCGGCGCCGCCTGGACGCCCGTACCGCGCGGGTGCTCACGGAACGCCGCCCGATCCGTGAGCGCCGCGTGACCGCCGTGTGAGCGCACCTCCGGATGCTCGTGGTCGTCCGGCGGCGACCCGCCGCCGGCGTCATCAGGAAGGGGAGCCGCATGGCCACCATCCCGGCCATCGAGGCCCAGGGCCTCGTGAAGGTCTTCGGCGACAACCGCGCCGTCGACGGCGTCGACCTCGTCGTCCAGCCCGGCACCGTCTACGGCGTGCTGGGCCCCAACGGCGCCGGCAAGACCACCACCATCTCCATGCTCGCGACGCTGCTGAAGCCGGACGGCGGCTCCGCCCGCGTGTTCGGCCACGACGTCGCCCGCGAGGCGGCGACCGTCCGCTCGCTGATCGGCGTCACCGGCCAGTACGCCTCCGTCGACGAGACGCTGTCGGCCACCGAGAACCTGGTGGTCTTCGGCCGGCTGCTCGGGCTGAGCGGCAAGCAGGCCCGCGCCAAGTCCGTCGAGCTGCTCGAGCGGTTCTCCCTGACGGAAGCCGCGAAGCGCCCGCTGAAGAAGTTCTCGGGCGGCATGCGCCGGCGGCTCGACCTGGCCGCCAGCCTGATCGCGCAGCCGCCGCTGATCTTCCTGGACGAGCCGACCACCGGGCTCGACCCGCGCACCCGGGCCCAGATGTGGGACACGATCCGCGAGCTGGTCGCGACCGGGTCCACGGTGCTGCTGACCACGCAGTACCTCGACGAGGCCGACCAGCTGGCCGACCGCATCGCGGTGATCGACCGCGGCCGCGTGGTCGCGGAGGGCACCGCCGACGACCTGAAGGCGTCGGTCGGCACCGCCTCACTGCAGCTGCGCCTCGCGGACGGCGGCGATCTCGCCGTCGCTGAGGCCCGCATCCGCAACCTGCTCGGCGTGCAGCCGGTCGCCAGCGCCGAGCGGGCCTGGCTGACCGTGCCGCTGCAGGACCCGGAGCGGGTCACCGACCTGCTGGTCGAGCTGCGCGACGCCGGCATCCGGCTCGCCGAGTTCGGCGTGCAGAAGCCCACCCTCGACGAGGTGTTCCTCGCCATCACCGGCCACGAGGCCGATCGGAGCACGGCCGAAGAGGCCGAGAAGGAGCAGGTGCCGGCATGACCGCCGTCGCATCCATCGCCGCGGCGCAGCCGCGGAACGGTGTCACCCGCATCGTCGGCCAGTCGCTGACGATGGCCTACCGCGGCCTGCTCAAGGTGCGCCGCACCCCCGAGCAGCTGTTCGACGTGACGCTGCAGCCGATCATCTTCACGGTGATGTTCGCCTACATCTTCGGCGGCGCCATCGCCGGGAACGTGCAGGACTACCTGCCCGTGCTGATCCCCGGCATCCTCGTCCAGACCGTCGTCACCGGCTCCGTCGTCACCGGCGTGCAGCTGCGGGAGGACATGGACAAGGGCGTGTTCGACCGGTTCCGCTCCCTGCCGATCGCCCGCATCTCGCCGCTCGCCGGCGCCCTGCTGGCCGACACCGTCCGGTACGCCATCGCGACGACGCTCACCTTCGTGGTCGGCGGGATCATGGGCTACCGCCAGGTCTTCGACCACCTGGGCTGGACCGTCGCGGCCGGACTGCTGGTCATCGTCGTCGCCTGGGCGCTCAGCTGGATCTTCGCGCTGTTCGGCATGCTCGCCCGCACCGCGGGGTCCGTGCAGGGCATCTCGTTCCTCGTGCTGTTCCCGCTGACCTTCCTCTCGAACGCCTTCGTGCAGACCAGGACGCTGCCGGAGCCGCTCAAGGTCTTCGCGGAGATCAACCCGGTCTCGCACCTGATCACGGCGGTCCGCACCCTGGTCAACGACCAGCAGGTGACCGGCGACGTCTGGCTCTCCCTGCTCGGCGCCGCCGTGGTCGTGGCGGTCTTCGCGCCGCTGACGGTGCGCGCCTACATGCGCCGCGCCTGACCTGCCCGACCGGTGGTCGTGCTGCTCCGCGTGGCCGGGAGCAGCACGACCGCCGGTCGTGGACGGGGTCAGGGGCGGGCGTCGGGCGAGCGGAGCAGGGCGACCGCGGCCTCCGTCGCCTGCCGCGGGGTCAGCGGAGCCGCCGAGCCGGTGCGGGCCACGCGGCCCAGCTCGGCGGACTCCCGCCGCGCCGACATGGCGAGCGCCAGCCCGATCAGGCGGTCGGCCACCTGCGGCCGGTCCGCTCGGAGCGCCGCGGCCAGCCCCAGCAGCCCGGCGCCGAAGACGGGCGCGTCCAGCTGCTGCGGGTCGAGGCGCGCGACCGCCAGCAGCGTGCCGCGCAGCCGCCGGGCGGAGCGGACGACCTCCCGCGGCTCGGCCCCGAGACGCAGCCGTCCGGCGACCGATGCGCCCAGCTGCACGACCCGCCAGGGCCAGGCCGCCCGCCGCCCGCTCTCGAGCGCACGGCGCCACGCCAGCGCGGCGGCCGCCGCGTCGCCCCGTGCGGCGGCGACCTCGGCCAGCCCGCACAGCACGACGGCGCGCAGGTCCGCCAGGTCCCCGCGGGGCGACTGCTCGCCCGCGCCGCCGGCCAGCAGCTGCTGGAACGCGGCCTCCGCCTCGTCCAGCCGACCGAGCGCCAGGCGGCTGGCGGCGATCGACCACTCCAGCTGCTGCAGGTCGGCTCCCGTGCCCAGCGCGCGGGCCTCCTCCCGCAGCGCCACCGCCTGACGCAGCGCCTCGGCGTGCTCGCCGCGCTGCGCCAGCAGGCTGATCGCGCTCGACCGGCCGAAGATGCGCATCCACCGCAGGCCGTGCCGCTCGGCCAGCGCCTCCAGCCGCTGCAGCACGTCGAGGGCCTGCTGCGCCTCGCCGTGGTTCTCGAGCACCTGCGACCGCATCGCGAGGCCGACGGAGCGGACGAGCGGGTCCTCGGCCGCTGCGAGGCGCTCGGCCGCGCCGTCGAGCCCCCGCGGGTCGCCGCCGGCCAGCAGCAGCTGCTGCGAGACGGCCTCCCAGAACCCGCCGTCGCCGCCCCCGGCCAGCGTGCGCCGCAGCAGCGCCACCGCGCGGGCCGCTCCCGGGCGACGTCCCGCGGACGACACCGCGAACAGGAACAGCAGGGCGCGCAGCGACTCCGTGCGCTGGTCGGGGGAGGCGGGGCGCCGGGAGAGCGCGGGCAGCGCCAGGTCGGCCGCGTCGAGCGCCGCCTCGAAGTCGCCGCGGTACGCCCAGTGCTCGGCCAGCAGCCCGAACACCGCGACGGTCGTCTCCCGCTCGTCCGCGGCGGTGCCGCGCAGCACGGTCAGCAGCGTCTCCTCCTCAGCGGCCATCGCCCGGGTCGCCGCTTCGTCGCGGCCGAGCAGCAGACCGGGTCCCGTCCTGCGCACGAAGTGCAGCGCCCACCGGTGCAGCGCTCGGGCGGCCTCGACCGACCGGCCGGCCTCCTCCAGCTCGCGCAGCCCGAACTCGCGCACCGTCTCGAGCATCCGGTAGCGGCCGTCCGGTCCGCGGTCGTCGCGGAAGCCGAGCAGCGAGTGGTCCACCAGCTCGGTCAGCACGTCGCCCGCATCGCGTCCGAGCAGCACGTCCGCGGAGGCGGCGGTGAAGCCGTCCGGGAACACGGCCAGCAGCGCCAGCGCCTCCTGCGCCCCGCCCGACAGCAGGCGCCGGCTCCAGTCGATGACCGCGAACAGCGTGCGGTGGCGCTCGGGCGCGGTGCGGTCGCCGCCCACCAGCACGCCGAAGCGGTCGTGCAGCCGCCGGTCCAGCTCGGCCAGGCCCATCGAGCGCAGCCGCGCGGCCGCCAGCTCGATCGCCAGGGGCAGCCCGTCCAGCCGCTCGCAGATCCGCTCGACCACCCGCGGGTCGAGCACCGCGCCGGGCCGCACGGCGGTCGCGCGCTCCACGAAGAGGCGGCTGCCCGCGCCGGCGGCCGGCAGGGGCTGCAGCGCGACCACCTGCTCGCCGGGCAGCAGCAGCGGCACCCGGCTGGTCGTCAGCACGGAGAGACCGGGGACGGCGGCGAGCAGGTCGGCGGTCAGGCGCGCGGCGGCGTCGACCACCTGCTCGCAGTTGTCCAGCACCAGCAGCGTGCGGCCGGCGGCCAGCGCCTCCCGGGTGCGGGTCGCCAGGTCCGCGGGCGGCGGGTCGCCCAGCCGCCGCGGCGCCTGCGCGGGCCGGGCGCCCACGGCGGCGCCGACCACCAGCGCCACGTCGTCGTCGCTCCGGGCGCCCGCCAGCTCGGTGAACACCACCCGGTCGAAGCGGGTGCCCGTGCCGGCGGCGACCTCGTGGGCCAGGCGCGTCTTGCCCAGCCCGCCGGTGCCGATCACGGAGGTCAGCCGGTGCGCCGCGACCGCCGCGCCCACCCGGGCGACGGCCTCGTCGCGGCCGAGCAGCGGGGTCGCGGAGGCGCGCACGCCCACCCGCTCCACGGCGTGCGGGTCGCCCGCCCGCAGCAGCTCGGCGTGCAGCCGCACCGTCTGCGGCGCCGGGTCCGCGCCCAGCGCCTCCGCCAGCGCCTCGCGATGCCGGGCGAACGCCGACTGCGCCCCTTCCGCCGAGCCGGAGTCGGCCAGCGCGCGCATCAGCCGCCGCGCGGCGTCGCCGTCGAGCGGGTCCGCCAGCGTCAGCCGCTCGAGCAGCGGCACCGCCTCGGCCGGCCGGCCCAGCCGCAGCAGCCGGTCGGCCTCCAGCCCCAGCAGGCGGCGCCGCGCCCGGTCCGCGCGGGCGGCCAGGTCGTCCGCGATGGGCGACGGTTCCAGCTCCGCGCCGGGCTCCCCGGTCCACAGGGCCAGCGCGTCCGCGGCCTCCGCCTCGCCCGCGCGCTCCGCCCGCACCAGGTCGGAGTCCCGCACCCGGTAGCCGGACGCGGTCGACTCGAGCACCTCGGCGGCGGCGACCGACCGGGTGCGCGAGACCAGCATCTGCAGCGCGGCGCGGGGGTTGCGCGGCTGCTGCTCCGGCCAGACGTCCTCCGCCAGCCCTGCGACGCCGCGCCCGTCGCGCCCCGCCAGCGCCAGGGCGACGACCAGCCGCACCGGCAGCGCGCCGGGCGGCTCCACCGCGCCGCCGTCCGGGCCGGCGACGCGCACCGGGCCGAGCACCCGCACCGCCGGCTCGCTCACCGGTCGAGGCTATCGACGCCCGCCCGCCGCTCGCGGACCCGCAGGGCCCGGGCGGGTAGGCGCAGCAGGCGGCGCAGCAGGCCGCGGCGGGGTCCGGCGGTCGCGGTCGTGCGCTCCGGACCCTCGAGCAGGCGGCGCAGCGCCGCCACCTGCTCACCCGCCGGAGCGAGCGGTCCCCGCTGCGGCAGCGGCGACTCCTCCGGGGGCCGCCGCTGCCGCATGGCGGCGGCGACCTCCCGCAGCGCCGCGGCCAGCAGGGCGGAGTCGCCCGGCAGGTCGTCCCGGTCGGCGCCGATCAGGTGGGCGCTGCGCAGGTCGTCGGCCACCTGCTCCAGCTGCCCCTGCACCGGCCACCACGCGGCGGCGACCCGGGAACGCGGCGGCGGTTCGGCGAGCGCGGCCTGCAGGTCGCCGCGCACGTCCTGCAGCGCCGCGTACGCCCGGCGCCGCGCAGGACCGGCGGGGCCCAGCGCCGGCACCAGCGCGACCGCGGCGTAGTCGCCCAGCGCGTCGACCGCGCCGGCCACGGCGCTGCCCAGGCGCGGCCGCCAGGTCGAGGGCCAGGGCAGGTAGCCGACCAGCAGCACGATCGCGGCGCCCAGCACCGTGTCGAGCAGGCGCTCGGCCGCCAGCCCGCGGGTCGGCGCGCCGGCCAGGTCGACCAGGATCAGCACCAGCGGGGTGATGAAGGTGGCGAGCATGCCGTAGTTGCGGCTGGCCGCCAGCGGGAAGCCGAAGGCCAGCAGCGTGACCGGGATCAGCAGCAGCGGCCCGGGCGGCACGACGAGCAGCACGCCGACGCCGACCAGCACCCCGACCAGCGTGCCCGCGGTGCGCTGCAGGCCGCGCGCGAAGACGGACCCCAGGTCGGGCTTCAGCACCACCGCCACCGTCAGCAGCGTCCAGTACGGGTGCGTCAGGGGCAGCAGCAGCCGCAGCGTCTCGGCGACCGCCAGGCAGAGGGCCAGCCGCACGGCGAACACGGCGGTGCGGCGACCCAGCAGCCGGGCCGGCAGGTCGGAGGAGGTGCGGCGCAGCGGTCGCTCGCCCTCGGGCGTCCGCGACGAGCCCGCCTCCCGCTCCAGGCGCTCGACGGCCGCCCGTGCCGCGCCGTCGACGATCGGATCGGTCGCGAAGCGCGCGCGCCGCACCCCGGCCGTCTTCGCGCGCACCGCGGCGAGCCGCGCGGTGATCGCCGACCGGTCGGCCGGCACGTCCGGCGCGGTGCGGGCGACCTCGGTCATGGGGCCGATCAGGCCGGCCAGCCGGTGCAGGTCCTCCCGCCGCCCCGCGGACACCGCGCGGGCGGCCGTCACCCGGTCCCACGCGTCGGCCATCGCCGCGCTGAGCGCCGTGCGGCGGTCGCGCAGCTCGTCCCCCTCGGCCGCGACCAGGTCCGTCAGCCGGTCGAACACGGTCAGCACGGCGGTGCGCGGCCCCGCCGGCTCCGGATGCACCAGCGCGAAGACCGCGGTCACCGCCGTGCTCCACGCCGCCCCCAGCAGGAACGCGCCGACGAGCACCGGCAGCGGCACCTGCGCGCCCAGCCCGGCGCCGACCGCAGTGTTGACCAGCAGCTGCAGGCCGGCGAACGACGCGACGGCGCTGATCGCGCTGAGGTAGGCGGAGGCGACGCCCGCCAGCGCGACCACCAGCACGCCCAGCGCGCCGACCGGCTGCACCAGCAGCCCGGAGAGCAGCAGGCCCGCGACCGCGCCCGCGAGCCCCGCGGCGATCCGGCGCAGCCGGGCGGTCAGCGGCCCGCCCTGGTCGCCGAACGCCGCGGTCAGCGCGCCGGTCGCCAGCAGGCCGCCCAGGGCCGTCTGGCCCACCAGCACGCCGCCGAGCAGCGCGCCGC
>JAKONM010000177.1 GCA_022701925.1 Microbacteriaceae bacterium | reverse complement strand
TATTCGAAGCGAAAGAGTGGGGGTCTCGTGAGCAGGTCAGTGAGACCGAGGACCGTCGTGTTGACGCGAGTCGGAGCACGGAGTGGGTAGCACTGCTGACTGACCTACGAGGGGGAGCCCGTCTCTGCCACAGTTCGGGAACGCCGACAGGCAGTTGTCGCGCCGACCTCGCACAGTGGTTGCCATGACTCAGAACACCACCACCCCGAGCAAGACTTCGACGATGAGCTCCCGTCAGGCGCTCGATCTCTGGTTGACGATGTGGAACTCCGATGGGGAGATCGCGCGACAGGTCTGCTCGGACGACTTTCGGATTCACTTCGCCGTGACCGAGCCGGACGGTTCGACGCCGGCGGATGACATCCGAACCCGCGAGGACTTCGTGCGTTACCTCGACTGGTGGCACGGGCAGCACCCGACGACGGTCTTCACCGCTGTGGATGACGCGATCGATGGCGAGCATGGGCGGCTGCTGTGGGACGTCGAGGCGGACGGTGTCATCGCCGGAGGAGTCGACGTCTTCGACTTTGACGCGGACGGCCGAGTGCGGCGCGTGTGGTCCGTCGGGGGTAGCCGGAGCATGCGCAGCTAACCGGATTCGTCAGCGCGACCCCGACTGGGACACTCAGGTCATGAAGCGAGCCGAGCGGCAGTACGCCCTCGTCGATCTGCTCCGCGGAGCCAGCCGGCCATGGTCCGCCGCCCGGCTCGCTACCGAGTTCGGCGTGTCTCCGCGCACGATCGAGCGCGACATCGCGTCGCTGCAGGTCGTCGGCGTACCCATCTATGCGGACCACGGCGTGCATGGGGGCTACTCCATTCTTAGTGACTACTCGTTGCCGCCGCTGAACCTCTCTGCGACCGAGTCCCTCGCGGTGCTTGCCGGGCTCGCGCTGCTCGAGTCGTCTCCGTACCAGGCGGCGGCGCGGCGAGCACGGGCGAAGATCTCATCGGTGATGCTCGAGCGACATCGCGAGCCCGTGAACACGATGCTCGGGAAGATGCGCGTCGTCGACGCCGTCGCCCCGCTGGACGGCAGCGTGCCTATCGGGATGCTGTCCGACGCCATCACATCGCGCCGTGTGGTCAGGATCGACTACCTCGCTGCGGACAGGACCGCCGGTATTTCCACCGTCCGCGACGTTGAGGCGATGGAACTCCTCCGCGCTGGAGATTCGTGGCTCCTCGCCGGGTGGTGTCGGCTGCGGGATGCAATCCGCGGCTTCCACGTCGAGCGGATCTCCCGACTCGAGATCCTCGACGAGGTGTTCACGCCCCGGGATCCAGCACTCCTCGAAGCTGATCTCGCACGATGGCCGACGAGGCGGCTCGCCTGAGCGTCCTGTCGTCAGAGGTCGCCAACTCGAACACGACGGGCCCGGCCCGGCCGACGGGCTCACGGTCCGCGATTGTGCGTGGCAGCAGCAACCCGGCCTCGTCCCTCGTGTGAGGAGATGCCTTCCTAGGCGCGCCGGCTCGGATAGTCGGAGAGCTCGCGCATTGAGTCAGAGAACGAGCAGCGGAGTGGCCGCGTCGGCTACCGCGATGACCGGTTCGGGTCGCTACCTACCTACAACGTCGCGGGTGAAGCCGTTCGGGCACTCGGACGCAACGGTGCTGGCCTAACGGGCAAGACGGTGAGGGGTCTCGCCAGCAGGCAGTTGAGATGGCTTGTCCGGGGTTTGAGCCCGAGCGGGCTCACCCGGCCGGCGCCTCTGCGGGTAGGTCGGCGCGGTCGTCCTGCACGTACCAGCCGGCGGCGAGGTGGGGGAGTCCGCGGTGGTTGCGGGTGGTGAAGACGAGCACGACCGCGGCGAGCAGCGCGATCCCGGCGGCGGTGCCGCCGATCGGCGACGGGAGCGCGTTCAGCAGGCTCCACCCGCCTATGCCGATCAGCCACCGCAGAAGCCGGCGACCGCTGGTGCCGGCGTCGACGGGTTGGAGTCGGACGACCGCTTCACCGATGGTGCGTCCGGTGCGCAGCACGGCGACAAGCTGCACGATGGTGAAGACCAGGGTGCCGAACTTGATGCGGAGGAAGTCGTCGGCCGGCGTCGGTAGCGCGGTGCGGTTCTGGACCACCGAGAGGAACACGATGGTGACGGTCAGGCCGCCCAGGCTGACCACGAGCCAGTCGCAGGCCATGCCGAGCAGCCGTCGGACTGCGGTGACGGGCCGCGGCCGGTCGGGAGTCGTGGGCCCGCGGTCGGGCAGCAGTCGCAGCGCGGGGGCGAGGAGCGCGCCGAGCAGTGCTCCACCGGTGTTGGCGATCAGGTCGTCGACGTCGAAGAGGCGGTACGCGCAGGGGTAGAGGAACCAGTCGCCGGTCAGTTGCGTGAACTCGATCAGGGCGGAGACGGCGAGACCGGTCAGTGCGGCGACCAGCACGGTCCGGCGGCCGTAGTGGCGCACGATCATGCCGAGCGGGACGAACAGCGCAATGTTGAAGAGCACCTGCAGCAGCGCCGGGTTCAGCAGCAGCCCGGTCACGCCGGACCGTGTCGCGCTCTCCCTGAGGATGTCGAGGACGAAGCGGCCGGGCAGCAGCTGCGGCTGCGCGGTGTGGACGGTGCAGAAGTCCGTGGTCCGTGCGGGCAGCGGCAGCAGCGTGTAGGTCGCCAGCGCGAGGACGTAGAGCAGGATCGCGAAGTCGATCACGACCAGGGCGACGCTCAGGCCGCCGCGGCGCCGGTACTGGAACGCTGCGAAAGGCACCAGCAGCAGCACCGACAGCATGACGGCGAACACCACGGCCGCCCACGCTGGGAAGAGGGTGCTCGACATGGCCCGTCTCTCTCTTCGGCTGAGCCAGCAGTCAAGCGAAGATCCCGATCCCTGTCACCAACAACCCGAAAGCCTGGCGCCCGCTCCACAAGCCGCCCGTCGCAGAAATAGGCAGGTGAGACGTGGCCGTCCTGCCCGGGCGACAGCACCTCCGTTGTCGGATGGTCACTCGACACTTGGTCGATGGACCTCAATGCCCTCCTGCCCTACGTCACCGGCATTGGCGGTCTTCTGACCGGCGCCTACGGCGCCTGGCGCTCTTGGCGGACCGATCGAGCGCTTCAACTGCTCGGCGAGAGGTGGCGGGTGACGCACTTTCAGCGCAGTGCGCGGCTGCTCGAGAACCGGATGCCACAAGCGGCCCTTGACGTCACGCTTCGGTTCGCAGACGGCACGTCGCTGAGCGGCGTCGAGGGCGACCTGACTCGTATCGAACCCGGACAGATGGTCAAGCTCGTCGTGTTCCGCTCTCTGGGCGGCGGCGATCTGTTCGAGATCGAGTGGCGTAGGCGACAGGGCGGACGGGTGTATCGATCCCGCTTGGCACTTGCGCCGGAGCCGACACCGGTCGTCGTTGCAGCGGCGCCGCGGAGCGGGCAGCCGAGCTAGTAAGCCCCGCGGCATCCTCCAAGTCCGTCTCGCGTGCAGGAGAGCGAGACGGCTCGCAAGCAGGCAGGTGAGACGGTCCAGCCGCGTCTCGCTGCTGAGCGTTTGAGACGGCCTCGGAGGGCCTGATTCTCAGAAGCTGTCTCAGAACGCTGGTCTCGTTCCGGTGCTACGGAGTCAGCATCGAGACGATGCGCGATGACTACTACCCATGAGGAACCCACCTCACCTGCGATCACCTGGGGCTACCGGCGCAAGTCGAGCCTGCAGCAGAGCTATGAGCGCCAGACCAAGGCGCTGAGCGACCTCGGCATCCCGGAGGAGCGAGTCTTCGAGGACGCGATGTCCGGCAAGACGATGAACCGGCCCGGCTGGCAAAACCTGCTCTCACACGTCCGCGCGAACGACATCGTCTGGGTCGACGGCCTCGACCGGCTCGGCCGCTCGACACTGGCAACCCTGCAGGCGATGGAGGAGCTGGAGCAGCGCGGCGTCCATGTGCGCAGCGCGAAACCGGTGGAGGACCTGCAAGGCGCGACCGGTGAGCTGATCCGACAGATCATGCTCGTGATGGCGCAGTGGGAACGGCGCCAGATGCTCGAGCGCGTCGCAGAAGCCCGAGCGGCCCGCGTCGCGGCCGGACTGCCAGCCGGGCGTCCGAAGACAGCTCTGGCCGACAAGCAGGTCCGCCACATCCAAGCCTTGCGCGCGGCCGGCTACTCGGTCAGACAGATCGTCGCCGACCTCGGCATCAGTCGAGCATCGGTCTACCGGGCTCTCGCGCTCCTCAGCACACCGGAGGTCGAGCAGTCAGTGCCATCGATCCTCGTCTGACGACACGAGCGGCCGAGGGCGCCGAAGCTCCCGGCCGCTAACGATCGTTTCTGACCTCCTTCTAAGGCAGGTCCAGCCAGACGCGGAAGCACGGGGAAGCGCGAGGGTCAGAACTCGTGGCCGAAATCAAATCGACCGGAAGCCGCCCGTGTACGTTTGTGGCCGATTGGGCGGCGCGGTCGGACGTGGGGGAGTGGTCGGTGGGGAACCTGATCGGGTACGCGCGGGTGTCGACGGTGGATCAGAACCTCGACTCGCAGCTCGACGCGCTCCGCAAGGCGGGAGCGGCGCGGGTCTTCACAGACAAACTCTCGGGCTCGACGACCGCGCGGCCGCAGCTGCAGCCTTGTCTCGAGTACTTGAACCCGGGGGATGTGCTGGCGGTCTACTCCACGGACCGGCTCGGTCGTTCGGTGGGGGATCTGATCGAGATCGTGGGCCGGCTGCGGGAGCAGGGGATCCAGTTCAAGTCCCTGACCGAGCCGTTCGACACCACCGACCACGGGGGTGAACTGTTCTTCCACATCGTGGCGGCCTTCGCGCAGATGCAGCGCCGGCAGATCAGCGAGAAGACCCGAGCCGGCCTCGCCGCCGCGAAAGCGCGCGGACGGCTCGGTGGGCGACCGACCGTGATGGGGCCGGACCGGATCGAGCTGGCGAGACGGATGCGGGCCGAGGGGAAGTCGTTCGACGACATCGCGGCGCTGCTCAAGGTCGGGGCCTCGAGCGTGAAACGGGCTCTGCGGGATCGAAGCGTGCTGCCGGAGACGGACGGCGGGGGCTCGTGAGTGTCGATCCGACACCTGGCGGGGTGGTGGCTGTGCTGTTCGACCTGGACGGCACGCTGCTGGATCACGAGGGCGCCGCCTGTGCGGCCCTGGCGGACTGGCTTCCAACGTTGGGTCTGTCGGCTGACGAGGCGGTCCTGCAGCGCTGGTTCGCCGCCGAGGAGCAGTACCTCGCCGACTGGCGTGCCGGACGG
>JAKONM010000161.1 GCA_022701925.1 Microbacteriaceae bacterium | reverse complement strand
ACGCCGTGCTCCACCCCGAGCGCTGGCCCGACCTGCCGGCCCGCGCAGCCCGGCCGGCGCGCCACGTCGCCGCGGTGCTCGCGGCCGGGCGCGCCGCGGCGCAGGCGGGCGGCAGCGCGGAGGAGGTGCTCTGGGCGCTGTGGTCGACCACCGGCCTCGCCGAGCGGTGGCGCCACCGCGCGCTCGCGGCGCCCTCGGCCTCGGGCCTGGGGGCCGAGTCGGCGGGTGCGCTGGCCGACCGCGACCTCGACGCGGTCGTCGCCCTCTTCGACGCCGCGTCGCGCTACGAGGAGCGCGAGCCCGGCTCACCGCCCCAGCGCTTCCTGGAGCACCTCCAGGCCCAGGACGTGCCCGCCGACACCCTCGCCGCCCGCGCCGCGGGGTCTGGCGCCGTCGAGCTGCTGACGCCGACGGCCGCGGCGGGGCGCGAGTGGGACGTCGTCGTCGTCCCCGGGCTGCAGGAGGGCGCCTGGCCCGACACGCGCCTGCGCGGCTCGCTGCTGGGGGCGCCGGAGCTGGCCGACGTGCTGGCCGGGCGCCTGTCCGCCGACGAGCAGGTGGCCCCGGCCGCCGCGGCGGCAGCCGCTCGGCGGCAGGTCCTCGACGACGAGCACCGCCTGCTGCAGGTCGCCGTCTCCCGCGCCCGGCGCCGCCTGGTGGTGACCGCGGTGCGCAGCGAGGACGAGCGGCCCTCGCCCTTCCTCGACCTCGTCTGCCCGCCCGACCCGCCGGGTGACGGGGGAGCGGGCGGCTCCGCCGCCACCGAGCGCCCGCTCAGCAGCGTGCCCCGGGCCACGTCGCTGCCGGCGCTCGTGGCTGAGCTGCGCTCGGTGCTGCTGGCGCCCGTCGGCGCCCGCGACAGCACCGGGACCGCGGTCGACGAGGCCCGCCGCTCCGACGCCGCGACGGCCCTGGCGCGCCTGGCCGCAGCGGGCGTTCCCGGCGCCGACCCCCGTGACTGGTACGGCCTGCCCCCGGTCTCCGACGAGCGGCCCCTGCGCGACCCCGAGCAGCCGGTGCCGGTCAGCCCCTCGGCGGTGGAGTCGTTCGGGCGCTGCGGCCTGCGCTGGCTCCTGGAGAGCAGCGGTGGCCGCCCCGCCGACTCGCTGCAGCAGGGCGTCGGCAACCTCGTCCACCGCATCGGCCAGGAACTGCCCGAGGGGAGCCTCGCGGAGATGTCGGCGCGCCTCGACGAGCTGTGGCCCACCCTCGGCCTGCCGGACACGTGGGTGGGCCAGCGCGAGCGCCGCAAGGCCGAGCGCATGGTGCGGATGCTCGCGGCCTACGTGCTCGAGGCGCGCACCGCCGGCCGGACGCTCGCCGGGGTCGAGGTGGAGGTCGACGCCGCCATCGGCCGCGCCCTCGTGAAGGGGCGCCTGGACCGGCTGGAGCGCGAGCCCGACGGGTCGCTGCGCGTCGTCGACCTCAAGACCGGCAAGCGGGCCCCGAAGGCCGACGAGCTCGACACCCACCCCCAGCTGGGGCTCTACCAGGCCGTGGTCGACTCGGGCGCCCTCGGCGAGGGGGAGCGCAGCGGTGGCGCCGCACTGGTGCAGCTCGGCGGCACGCGCGCCAAGCCCGGGGTGCAGGCGCAGCCGCCGCTGTCCGGTGCCGCCGACCCCGCCTGGGCGCACGACCTGCTGCAGCGCACCGCCGACGGCATGGCGGCCAGCGCGTTCGACGCCGTCGCCAACGACCTGTGCTCCACGTGCCCCGTGCGCACCAGCTGCCCGCTGCGCCCCGAGGGAGGGTGCGTGCGATGACCAGTCCGACCAGCCCGACCAGCCCGACCGCCGCCGGCACCGGCGGCGCGGCGGCGCTGAGCGCCGCGGACATCGCCTCAGCGCTGGGCCAGCACCCGCCGACGCCCGAGCAGACGGCCGTCATCGAGGCGCCGCTCGCGCCGCTGCTGGTGGTCGCCGGTGCGGGCTCGGGCAAGACCGAGACGATGGCGGCGCGCGTGGTGTGGCTGGTGGCCAACGGCCACGTGGAGCCCGAGCGGGTGCTCGGCCTGACCTTCACGCGCAAGGCCGCCGGTGAGCTCGCCGAGCGGGTGCGCCTGCGCCTGGCCGCCCTCGACGCCGCCGGCCTGCTGCCGCTCCCCGGTGCGGGCGGGGCGACGAGCAGCGACGGCGCACCGACGGTCGCGACCTACCACGCCTACGCCGCCGGCCTGGTCACCGACCACGGCCTGCGCATCGGTGTGGAGCCGCGCTCGCAGCTGGTCGGGCCCGCCGCCGCGTGGCAGCTGGCGGCGGACGTGGTCGACAGCGCCGACGGCGAGGGGGCGGACGGCCTGGGTGACCTCGAGGCCGCGCCGTCCACCGTGGTCACCGCGGTGCTCGCGCTGGCCGGGGAGTGCGCGGAGCACCTGGTCGACGTCGACGCCGTCGACCAGGTGCTCGCCGGCGTCCTCGCGCGGGTCGGGTCGCTCCCCGGCAAGCAGCCCGCCAAGGTGGCCGCGGCGCTGAAGGTGCTCGAACAGCGGCGCCGGGTGCTGCCGCTGCTGCGCCGCTACGCCGAGCGCAAGCGCGAGCTGGGGGTGCTCGACCACGGAGACCAGGTCCGCCTCGCCGCCCGCATCGCCGCCGAGGTGCCCGCCGTCGTCGCCCTGGAGCGGGCGCGCTGGGGCGTGGTGCTGCTCGACGAGTACCAGGACACCTCCACCGCCCAGGCCGAGCTCCTCTCCCGCCTGTTCGGCAGCGGCCACCCGGTCACCGCCGTCGGCGACCCCCACCAGGCCATCTACGGCTGGCGCGGCGCGAGCGCCGGCGGCCTGCAGGCCTTCCCCACCCGCTTCCTCCGCTCCGACGGTGCGGCGGCCGCGCACCTGGCGCTGTCCACGAGCTGGCGCAACGACGTCGCCGTGCTGGACGCCGCAGCCGTGGTCGCCCAGCCGCTGCGCGCCGCCTCGCGCCTGCCGCTGCCCGTGCTCGGTCCGCGCCCCGGTGCCGGCGAGGGCCGCGTGGAGGTGGCGTGGGCCCAGACCGCGGGGGAGGAGGCGGCGCTCGTCGCGGACCGGATCGCCGTCATCTGGCACGCCGACGCCCGGCGGCCCCCCGACCAGCGGCGCACCGCCGCGGTCCTGTGCCGGGCGCGGTCGCAGTTCCCGCTGCTGGAGGAGGCGCTGCGGGCCCGCGACGTCCCTGTCGAGGTGGTGGGCCTCGGCGGCCTGTTGCTGCGCCCGGAGGTGGTCGACGTGGTCTCCGCGCTGCGCGCCGTCGCCGACCCCACCCGCGGAGACGCGGTGGTCCGGCTGCTCACCGGTCCGCGCTGGCGGCTCGGACCGCATGACCTCGCGGTGCTGGCCGCGTGGTCGCGCCGGCGGGCGACCTCCCGCCGGTCCCGCCCCGAGGCACCG
>JAKONM010000160.1 GCA_022701925.1 Microbacteriaceae bacterium | reverse complement strand
CCTTCGTCGCGCTGGGGGTGGGCGCCCGCATCGCGGGCAGGGCGGCGGACCGCGAGGAGGCCCGCGTCGCAGCGGCGGCGCGCGCCGCCGCGGCCGACTCGGCGCGGGAGGGCGAGCGCGCGCGGGTGAACGCGATGGTGCACGACCGCGTGCTCGCGACCCTGCTGGCCGCGGCGCGACACGTCCCCGGTTCGGCGCAGTTGGAACGCACGGACGCCCGGCGTGCCCTCGACGGCCTGCACGCGCTGCTGCTGGAGCAGCCGCCCGCCCTGCCGATCAGCGGGCAGGAGCTCGTCTGGCAGCTGCAGGCGGTCACCACCGACCTCGCGCCGGAGGCCGGCTTCGGGCACGACGTCCTGGTGGAGCGGGTGCTGCCGGACGAACTCGTGCAGGCGGTGCTCCGCGCCACGGAGGAGGCGCTGCGCAACTCCCTGCGCCACGCGGGCGATGCGAACCGCACCGTGCACGTCCGCGTCCACGAAGACGGACTGCAGGTCGACGTGCTCGACGACGGCGTCGGCTTCGACCCGTCCTCGGTGCCCGCCGCCCGCCTGGGCATCGCGCAGAGCATCGAGGGGCGGATGCGGGCCGTGCCGGGCGGCTGCGCCGACGTCGTCGCCCGCCCGGGCGTGGGCACCCGCGTGGTGCTGCGCTGGTCGCCGCCGTGACCGAGACCCTGCTGACCTCGGCGCGGGCGGGGTCCGTGCGTGTGCGCGCCCTGCGGTCCCTGCTGGGCGGCGGCGCCCTCTACCTGGCGCTGTTCTCCGTGGTCCACGTCGTGCTGGCGCTGACCACGGACGGCGCGACCCCGGCGGACGCGGTCTGCCTGGTGCTGGTGATCGGCCCTCAGGCCGTGCTGGCGGTGCGCGGGCGGGAGGACCTGTCCGTCGCGTGGACCGCGGCGATCTGCGCGAGCCTCGTCCTGGCGGCCGCCGTCGGCCTGTGGACCATGCGGCCCGGCCTGCTCGACGAGACCTACTCGGCGTGGTTCCTGGGGGCCATCGCCTTCGACCTGCTGGGCATCGTGCTGCTCGGGCGGCTGCGCACGGCGTGGGCGATCATGGCCGTGATCGTCGTCCTGGCCGTGGTGCGGGCGACGACGCACGGCATGCCGGCCGCCGACGGGCTCGGCCTCGTCGTGCGCCACGTCGCCACCCTGCTGGTCGGCACCGCGCTGGCCGTGAGCCTGCGGAGGAGCCGCAGCGCCTTCGCGCTCTTCCAGGCCCTGCGACTGCGACGGTCGACGGAGGAGGAGGCGTCCCGCGCCCGGGACGCGGCACGACGGGCGGCGGTCGAGCAGGTGCTGGGCGCCGCCGGCCCGAGCCTGCGGGCCATCGCCGCGGGGCGGGAGCTCTCCGCGGACGACCGGCGGCAGCTGCTGGTGCTCGAGGGCTCGCTGCGGGACCAGATCCGCACCCCTCGCCTGGTGCGCGGCGCGCTGCGCGACAGCGTGGACGCCGCACGACGCAGGGGCATCAACGTCCTGCTGATGGACGAGGCCGACGCCGCGCCGGCGGCTGCGCGGGACGACGCGGCGGCCTGGCTCGCCCAGCGCCTCGACGCCGTCGCACAGGGCGGCTTCGTCGGTCGACTGCGCGACGTGGGCGACGGCGTGCGGGCGACGGCGGTCAACGACGACCACGGAGAGACGGCGTCCTTCCCCTCCGGCTCCTAGCACCCGGCCCAGGAACTGTCGAGCCGACACTCAGCCGGCTCGGGTGCTCGTCAGGCACCGTGCACGCATGGACATCGTGGTCTTCGCCCTCCTCGGGCTCAGTGCAGCGGTCGCGTGGCTCGTGCTGGCGGGCGTGCTCGCGCTGCTCGCCGGGCGGGTCATCCGCGAGCGGGACGCGCACGACCGGCCCGCGGCGCTCGGAGCGCGCCGGCCGGCAGTGCGCTACTGAGGTCCGTAGCCCGCTCGTTGCCGGAGGCGCAGGGCGCCCGTATCGTTCACCTCGATGGGACGCCACAGCCTCGACCCGGAGCACGGCGCGCCGCCCGAGCGGAAGACGATCGCGCCGGTCACCGACCCGCTGCTCCTCGTCGCCGTCGAACAGGAACTGCAGCGACTGCGCGACGAGGACACGGCCGCGCCGGCGGCCGCCGGGCCGACGCGACGGGTCGAGACCCCGTTCAGCGGCCCCGTCGACGTGCCCGTCGAGAACGCGGTGGGGCCGGACCTGCCCGTCCCCCTGCACCTCTCCGACCTGACTCCGCCGACGGTGGCCCGCCAGGCTCGAGCCGCTCCGTCCGCCTCCTCGCGCTCCTTCCAGGTGCCGGCTCCCGCGCCGGTCTCGGCCCGGGCTGCTGCCGCCGCGCCGATCCCGCCGACGGTGGTGCCGACCCACCGTCCCTCCCCGGTGCCGGTGGAGCCGCAGCAGGAGCAGGCCACGCCGCAGGAGCAGGCGCCCGTCGGCCTGTCGCTGCGCACGCTGCTCGTGTCGGGCGGCATCGGGCTCTTCGCCGTCACCGCGCTGTCGCTGATCGCGCTGATCCCCCGCTGATCGGGCGCGGGCCTCAGCGCGCCCGCACGTGCAGCACGACCGGCCCGACGTCGGTCTTCGCGCCGTCGTTCAAGACGAACGCGCCCTGCGGCGCGTCGAACCACCACGGCCCGTCGAGCGCCGGCACCGTGCCCGTGAACGAGTCCTCGTCGTAGGTGTAGGTGCCGGGTCGCAGCCCCGTCTTCCGCACGATGCCGTCGTCGGCGCGCGGCCCGAACTCGACGACGTCGCCCGATCCGCTGGTGGCGGTGCCGCTGACGATCGGCACGCCGTCCCCGGCGGAGATGAACCATCCCTGGTACTCGGCCGCCTCCGGCCCGCGCTGCAGGTCCTGCGGCTGACCCGCCTCCGTCACCCCGACCGCCACGCGGTCGCTGTCGAGCCGCCCCGACACCCGCACGACCGCCGGGAAGAGCCCGGGGACGAGACCCTGCACGGCGTAGGCGCCGGAGGCGTCGATCGCCCCGCTGCGCGTCAGCAGGGAGGCGTCGCCGACCGCGACCGAGCCGCCCGCCGCGCCGCTCACGGTGCCGCGCAGCGATGCGGCGGCGCGGTCGATCACGACGTCGACGCCGCGCGTCGCCGCCGTGGCCAGCCCGTCCGTGGAGCCCATCCGCGCCTGCGTGGGGTCGGAAGGGCGGGTGACGGCCCACACCGTGTACTGCTCGCCCTGCTGCAGGCCGCCGACGGAGTACCGGCCCTGCGCGTCGGTGTCGACGGTGCGCAGCACCTGCCCCGTCGAGGAGTCCTCGACCACCACCTGCACGGCGCTGCCGTCCGCGCCGCTGACGACGCCGCCGATGCGCCCCGCGGCGACGGCGTCGGAGGTGACGGCGACCTCGCCCAGACCCTCCGAGACGGTGACCGGGGTGGTCGAGGGCCGGACCGCGTCCGCGACCTGCTCCACGGGCTCGAGCACCCGGCTGCTCGGCTGGGGGGAGGGCGTCGGCGTGGCACCGGTCGCCGTCGGGGTCGGCGTCGACGACGCGGTCCGGCCCGGGATCGGCACCTGCACCGGCGCTGCGTCCGCCGCGTCCTGCGAAGCCTCGTACCGGCCGACCTCGACCGAGTAGTCGCCGGCCGCGAGACCGGTGAACCGGTAGCCGCCCGAGTCGTCCGTGGTGGTCCTGGCCACGATGCGGTCGTCCTGCTCGAGCAGCACCGGCAGATCGCTCAGGTCGGTGCCCGGGTCGGAGGCCACCCGCCCGTTCACCACCGCCCCGGTCACCGGGGCGGGCAGCGCGGCGCGGACCGTCTCGTCGGCCTGCACCGTCACCTGGACGGCGACGGGCAGCAGCGGCGAGCGCGGCACGAGCGCCACCGCGTACTGCCCGGGCACCAGGGGCTCCGAGACCCAGCGGCCCCGACCGTCCACGGACGGCGTCTGCACGACCGACCCGTCCAGCCGCCGCACCTGCACGGCCCGCACCTGCGAGCGGGGCAGCGGCAGCGTGCCGCCCACCCGTCCGGCCTCCTGCAGCGCGAAGTGCAGCTGCTTCGCCCCGCCGGCGAGCGCGCGGCCGGTCGCCGTGTCCCAGCCCTGGTAGAGGGGGCTGACGACGGGCGTCGCGGCCTTGGCGCCGATCGTGCCGCGCACGACCAGCCGCCCGTCCGAGGCGGTGATCGCGGTGTCGGAGTCGGGCGTCGTGCCGGCGTAGGCGTAGCCGTCCAGCGTGATCGGCACGTCGAGCGTGAACACGCCGTTGGCGTCCGTGCGCCCCGTGGTGACCACGCCGGTGTCGGGCACCCAGAAGCCCACCGGGAAGAAGGGCAGACGGTCCCCGCCCACCTCGACGTCCCCGCGGATCGTGATGGTCTCGCCCGAGTTCGCGGTCGCGGCGGGGACCAGGGCGGCGCCGGTCACGACCAGGCCGATCAGCACCGTGGCCGCGAGGTCGAACCAGCGGCCGTGCGACCGCCTCCCCTGCCCCATCAGTCCCCCTGCCGCCTTCCGGATCGGCCGCCATCCAAGCAGGTCGCCGCACCGCCGGGCCGCGCCGCACCCCGCTCATCGGCTCCTACCAGGCTCAGATCCCGAGCCCCGCGCGGAGCCGTGTCGCACCCCGGAACGGGGGCCGCAGCCGGGTACACATGCCCCATGTGGATCACCCTGATCGCCGGCGTCGCCGTCGGCTGGCTGGTGCTCGCCGTCGGCGCCGCGCTGCTGCTGGGCCGCGCCGTGCACCTGGCCGACCGCCGTCGCCCGCGGGCGACGCGGCCGCGTCGCAGCGCCTCGGCCGCGCTGGACCGCGTGGTCGAGATCGCGACCGGGGCCATCCCGATCATCCGGCCGCGCGTGCTGCAGGCCGTCACCGGGGCGATCCCGGTCATCCGGCCCCGCGTCGACTGAGCGCTCAGCGGTCCGGCTCGACGGTGAGCCGCA
>JAKONM010000158.1 GCA_022701925.1 Microbacteriaceae bacterium | reverse complement strand
ACTTCGTCTCGCCGGGCTTCAGGTTCACGGTAACGAAGAACAGCCAGTCGCCCTTCGCCGGGTTCACGGCCGCCTTGATCGCCACGTCGCCGGGGCTCGAGATCGGGCCGACGGGCAGCCCGTCGCGCAGGTAGGTGTTGTAGCCGTTCCTCTCCGCGTACTGCTGCTTGGTCGGCACGACGGTCGTGCCGCCCGCCCCGTAGCTGACCGTGGCGTCGGACTGCAGCCGCATGCCCTCCTTCACCCGGTTCAGGAACACCCGGGCGACCTTGGCGTCGTCCTCGCCGTTGCTCTCCTTCTGCACGAGACCGGCGAGGATCAGCGTCTTCTCCCGGTCGCCATCGGCGACGCCGGCGTCGTCGAGGGCCTGCTTCATGCGGTCGACCATCGTCTGCAGCATCTCCTTCGCGGAGGTGCCGGGCTCGAAGGTGTAGGTGGCCGGGAAGAGCCAGCCCTCCAGGTTCGGCGCCTTCTTCGGGACGCCGAGCGAGGCCCAGTCCTTCGCGGCGGCCTTCAGATCGGCCAGGTCGGCGCCGGTGCCCTCGGCGGTCGCCGCGAGGATCTGCTGCATGGTCGACCCCTCGGGGATCGTGACCGTGGACTCGATCTTGTTCGCCGGGTCCTGCAGCGCCTTCAGGGCCGCCGCCGCGCTCATGTGCTCCTTCAGCCGGTAGGAGCCGGGCTGCAGGGACGGCTCGGGCCTGGTCTTCAGCAGCAGTTCGTAGAACGCCGCCCGGGTCTTCGTGACCTCGGCCGCGACCAGGGTGTCGGCGACGTCCGAGCCCAGGTCGCCCGGCCGCACCTCGACGGTCACCGAGCCGGTGCCGCCGCCCGCGTAGTCGTTGCTGTAGCCGAAGAGGCCCTTCACCTGGTCGGGGAAGGTGTTGTACGCCCACCAGCCCGCGCCGCCGACCGCCAGCAGCAGCACCAGCAGCAGCCCGAGCACCCACGGCCAGACGCCGCGTCGCGACCGCCGCTCGCGCCCGTGGCGCGGGGGCTCGCCGTCGTCGTCGCCCTGGCGGGGCGCGAGCAGCAGGCCGAACTCGTCGACGTGGTCGGGCTGCGGTCCAGGGGTTCGGGCCACGAGGACTACTTCCGCTCTGATCCGGCGACGTCGCGGGACGACGTCGGTTCGACGAGGACGCCCGGAGCCTCGCCGCGGGCACGCTCGGCGTCGAGGGCGTGCTGCAAAAGTATCACCGCGGCCACCTGGTCCACGACCTGCCGGCCCTGCCGCGTGTTCCGGCCGGAGGACCGGAGCGCGCCCTGCGCGCTCACGGTCGTCAGGCGCTCGTCGACCAGTCGCACCGGCGGGCCCGCGTCGGCGAGCAGCTGCGCCACCGCGCGGGCGTCGGCCGTGGACGCGGTGTCGCGCCCGGAGAGCGCGATCGGCAGGCCCACGACCAGCTCGACCGCCCCGGTCTCCGCCGCGATCGCGAGCACGCGGTCCACCGCGGCCCGCACGTCGCCGCGGCGCTGCACGGTCTCGACCGGCACCGCCAGCAGGCCGTCCGGGTCCGACCGGGCTACGCCGACCCGCACGGTGCCGACGTCGACGCCCAGCCGCACCCCGCGGCGCGTCCCGGTCAGGAGCGCAGCCCCGCGGCGACCGCCTGCAGCGCGTCGGCGATGCGCGACGGGTCGGACCCGCCGCCCTGCGCGACGTCGTCGCGCCCGCCCCCGCCGCCGCCGAGCGCGGCCGCGGCCGCCTTCGCCAGCGGGCCGGCCTTCACCCCGGCGGCGCGCGCCTCGGCGTTCGTCGCGACGATGGCCACCGGCCGGCCGCCGACGGTCGCCGCCAGCGCGACCACCGCGGCGGGCGCGCCCAGGCGGTCGCGCACGTCGACGACCAGCGCGCGCAGGTCGTCCGAGGAGGCGAGGTCGCCGACCTGCTCCAGCACGGCGGAGACGGGGCCGGCGGCCGACGCCTGCGCAGCGAGGGCCGGCACGCGCTCCGCCAGTGCGCGCCGCTCGAACTCGGCGATGCGCTTCTCCGCCGCCTTCAGGTTCGCGGCCAGGTCGGCCACCCGGCCGGCGACCTGCTCGCGCGGCACCTTGAGGCCGGCGACCAGCTCGGCGACCAGCGCCCGCTCCACGGCCAGCTCCTGGAACGCCTGCGGGCCGACCAGCGACTCGATGCGCCGGCTCGTCGCGCCGACGCTCGACTCCCCCACCACGTTGATCAGGCCGATCTCGGAGGAGTGGGACACGTGGGTGCCGCCGCACAGCTCGCGGGACCACGGCCCCCCGATGTCGACCATCCGCACGGTGTCGCCGTACTTCTCGCCGAAGAGCGCCATGGCGCCGGCGGCCTTCGCCTCGTCCAGCGCCAGCACGCGGGTGACGACCGGCAGGTCCTCGTCCACGCGCGCGTTCGCGATCCCCTCGACCTCCTGGCGGGTCTCGGGGCTCAGCGGGCTGCTCCACGAGAAGTCGAGCCGCATGTACCCGGCCTTGTTGTACGACCCGGCCTGGTGCGCGTCCGGCCCCAGCACCTCGCGCAGGGCGGCGTGGATCAGGTGGGTCGCGCTGTGCGCCTGCGTGGCGCCGCGCCGGTAGACCGGGTCGACGACGGTGCGGGCGGGGTCGCCGACCGCGACCTCGCCCTCGGCGACCTGCACGCGGTGGCTCACGAGCCCGGCGACCGGACGCTGCACGTCCAGCACCTCGAGGCGGTAGCCCGGACCGGTGATCTCGCCCTGGTCGGCGTCCTGGCCGCCGGACTCGGCGTACAGCGTGGTCTCGGCCAGGATCACCTCCGCGATGTCGCCCAGCGCGATGGACGGGACGCCCGCCCCGTCCTTCACCAGGCCGAGCACGCGGCTGTCGGTCACCAGCTCGTCGTAGCCGAGGAAGGCGGTCTCGCCCGCCGCGCGGAAGGCGCTGTAGACGCTGAGGTCCGCCAGCGCGGTCTTCCGCTGCTTGGCGTCCGCCTTGGCGCGGGATCGCTGCTCCTGCATCAGCCGGTCGAACGAGCCGCGGTCCACGGTCAGCCCCGCCTCCTCGGCGACCTCGAGCGTGAGGTCGATCGGGAAGCCGTAGGTGTCGTGCAGCAGGAAGGCGGTGTCGCCCGCGACCTGGTCGCCGCCCTCGGCGCGGGTGCGCTCGATCGCCGCGTCGAGGATCGAGGTGCCGCCGGCCAGCGTGCCGCGGAAGGTCCGCTCCTCCGCATCCGCGAGGCGCTGGATGCGGCCGAACTCCGGCAGCAGCTCCGGGTACGTGGGCGCCATCGCGTCGCGGGACACCGGGAACAGCTCGCCGAAGACGGGCGTCTCCACGCCGAGCAGCCGCATCGCCCGCACGGTGCGGCGCAGCAGGCGTCGCAGCACGTACCCGCGGCCCTCGTTCGACGGGGTGACCCCGTCGAGCATCAGCATCATCGCGCTGCGCACGTGGTCGGAGACCACGCGCATGCGCACGTCGTCCTCGTGCTCGGCGCCGTACGCGCGCCCGGACAGCTCGGCGGCCTTGTCGAGCACCGGCCGCATCTGGTCGATCTCGTACATGTTGTCGACGCCCTGCTTCAGGAAGGCGACGCGCTCGAGCCCCATGCCGGTGTCGACGTTCTTGTTCGGCAGCTCGCGGACGACGTCGAAGTCCTCCTTCGACCGGATGTTCGCGATCTCGTACTGCATGAACACGAGGTTCCAGATCTCGACGTACCGGTCGTCCCCGGTCGCCGGGCCGCCGTCCGCCCCGTAGGCGGGGCCGCGGTCGAAGAAGATCTCGGAGTCGGGGCCGGCGGGGCCGGGCTGCCCCGTCATCCAGTAGTTGTCGGCGTAGCCGAGCCGCTGGATGCGCTCGGGGCTGACCCCGACGACGTCGCGCCAGATCGCCTCGGCCTCGTCGTCCTCCTGGAACACGGTGACCCAGAGGTCCGCGGGCGAGAAGCCGTACCCGCCCTCGTCCTCCGGGGTGGTCAGCAGCTCCCAGGCCCACACGATCGCGTCGTGCTTGAAGTAGTCGCCGAACGACCAGTTGCCGAGCATCTGGAAGAAGGTGCCGTGCCGCGGCGTGCGGCCGACCTCTTCGATGTCCAGGGTGCGGATGCACTTCTGGC
>JAKONM010000146.1 GCA_022701925.1 Microbacteriaceae bacterium | reverse complement strand
GGCGCCGTGTACCTGCAGGTGCAGGCCTCCGGCCTCGAGGTCGGCGGCGGCCTGTACGAGCCGAGCCGCGACCAGCTGGACCGCGGTCGCACCGTCATCGCCCGCGGCGGCCGCGCGCCGGACGCGCTGCGAACCGCGATCGCGGACCTGACCGACGCGGGCTTCGAGGTCGTCGGTCCCTCGCTGACGACCGCGCCGAAGGGCTGGCCGCGGGACCACCCGCAGATCGACCTGCTGCGCCTGCAGCACTACGCCGCCGTGCGGCGCCTCAAGGTCGGCGCGACCCTGCAGCAGGTCGACGACGCCTGGGCGGCGGTGGCCCCGCTGATCGACTGGGCCGACCGCCACGTCGGCCCCGCCGAGACGAGCCGGCGCCGCGACTGACTGCGCGCAGCCGCTCCTGCGGCTCCCTGGTGCTGTTGCGGCGGCACGTGCCGCCGCAACAGCACCTCAGGACCGCAGCAGCGCGGTGCGCGTCGCTGCTGCGACGCGGCTGCTCAGCGCAGCGGGGACGCCTGCGCGGGCAGCGGCCGGGTGACGCTGTGGATGGCGGTCGCCTGCTCGAGCGCCCAGGTCTTCACGAGGGTGATGGGGTTCGGCACGACGGTCTCCTTCAACACGAGCGGCGAGGACTCCATCGTCCCCATGGCCCCCCTTCGGGGGTCGCAGCGACACGCCGTCCCCATCCGCGACACGCTCGAGATCGCTGCCACACGACACGCCCGCGAGGCGGGAGCGACACGCGGAGCCCCGGCGCGTCCTGCACGGATCGGCGCGGCGTGACCCCCATGGTGGGCACGCCGCGTCACCCGGACGGGGCACACAGCACGCCAATGCCGGCGGAGTTCGGCCGGCGTCGGACCCCGCACGCCTGCGAGGAGACCGACGCGAAGTGCCCAGACGCGCCAAGACGACCCCCACGAAGCCCACCCGGCACGCCGCCGGCGTGCTCGGCCGATCGAACGAGTCGGCGACCGCCCAGTCGCCCACGATGGTGCTGTTCGTCCTGCTGGGCGTGCTGGGCATCGTCGCCTACGGCGCGTTCCTGCTGAACCCCGCCAACCGCGGCGACCTGCTGCCCTGGCTGCTGGTCATCGGCGCGGAGACGGTGCTGGTGGTCACGGCACTGCTGTCGATGTGGACGATCCTGGCCGGGTCGCAGGACCCGCGGGACTTCACCTACCACCGTGCCAAGGAGCTGCTGTTCGACGGCCGCGCCATCGTCAGCAACGCCCTCGAGTCCGACCCGCTGCGCTGGCCGCTCCGCGTCGCCGGTGAGCAGGTCGACGTCGACGTCTTCATCACCACCTACGGCGAGGACCTGGCGGTCATCCGCCGCACCGTGCAGGCGGCGGTCGCCATGCACGGCCGCCACCGCACCTACGTGCTGGACGACGGCCACTCCGACGACGTGCGGCGCCTGGCCCGCTCCAGCGGCGCGCACTACTTCCGCCGCCCTGAGCGCGTGAACGCGAAGGCGGGCAACGTGAACGCCGCCCTGGCGCGCACGACCGGCGACTACTTCGTGATCCTCGACGCCGACTTCGTGCCGTCGGACCAGTTCCTGGTGCAGACGCTGCCGTTCTTCGCCCGCCGCTCGGTCGCCTTCGTGCAGACGCCGCAGACCTACGGCAACCTGACGAACTTCATCAGCCGCGGCGCCGGCTACATGCAGACCGTCTTCTACAAGCTGATCCAGCCGGGCCGCAACCGCTTCAACGCCGCCTTCTGCGTCGGCACGAACGTGATGTTCCGCCGCAGCGCGACTGAGGACATCGGCGGCATGTACACCGCCAGCAAGTCCGAGGACGTGTGGACGTCGCTGATGCTGCACGAGCGCGGCTGGCGCAGCGTCTTCCTGCCCGAGATCCTGGCCGTCGGCGACGCCCCGGAGACGATCGCGGCCTACGCGAAGCAGCAGCTGCGCTGGGCGACCGGCGGCTTCGAGATCCTGCTGACCCACAGCCCGCTCAGCCCGAAGCGCCGCCTGACGCTGGACCAGCGGCTGCAGTACTTCGCCACCGCGACGCACTACCTGACCGGCATCGCGACCGCGCTGCTGCTGCTGGTGCCGCCGCTCGAGATCTTCCTCGACCTGCGCCCGATGACCATGGACGTGACGCCCGCCACCTGGGCGCTCTACTACTCCGGCTTCTACCTGATGCAGATCGCGCTGGCGTTCTACGCCGTCGGCTCCTTCCGGTTCGAGACGCTGCTGCTGGCCGCGTGCTCGTTCCCGATCTACCTGAAGGCGCTGACGAGCGTGATCACGGGCCGCAAGACGGCCTGGAGCGCGACCGGCGCGGCCGGCTCCGCCGCCAACCCGTTCAACTTCGTGGTGCCGCAGATGCTGGTGTTCCTGTTCCTGCTGCTGACCAGCGCCGTGGGCGTCTGGCGCGACGTCGACAACGGCGTGGTCACCCTGGCCTCGGCCTGGAACATCACGAACACGCTGATCATCGGCTCCTTCCTGGGCTTCGCGGCCCGGGAGGCGGCCCAGATGAAGCGGCAGGCGCGGGTCGCCCGCCGCCAGCTGCGTGCGACCACCGGGTCGGTGCGGTCGGTGCCGCCGATCCCCGCGTTCACGACCGAGCAGGACGACCGGATGGCTGGTGTGGCATGACCTGGGGCAATCGCATCCGGATGTTCTTCGGCTCGATCGGAGTGCTGGTGCTGGTCGCCGCGCTCACGCTGGTCTTCAACCAGCGGCAGCACAGCGCCACCAGCGAGACGGCGACCATCAAGGCCGTCGACTACCCGGTCGGCTCGACCTACCCGGGCACCGTCACCGAGGTGGAGGTCGTGGAGGGGCAGCGCGTCCAGACGGGCGATCCGCTGGTCTCCGTGCGCAGCGCCGCGCTGCTGCACGACCTGCGCCAGGGCCTGGTCACCCAGAAGTCGCTCGGCTACACGGTGTCGAAGTCCGGCGTGATCTCCTTCGAGTCCGCCGTCGACGGCACGGTGCACGGCCTGAAGGTGCGGCCCGGCATGTTCGTGCAGGCCGGCGGCACGCTGGTCACCGTCGCGAAGGCGGGGTCGCTGACCGTGGCGGCCAAGGTGCTGCTGACCCCGACCGACTACGGTCGCCTGTCGCGCGGCGCGGAGGTCGACCTGCTGCTGCCGAACCAGAAGACGGTGGAGGGGCGCGTCGACGAGCTGTCGGTCAGCACCACCGGCGACCAGGCGCTCGCGCAGCTGGTCGTCACGAGCGACCGCCTGCAGGACGGCGGCGAGCACGGCCTGATCCAGGCCGGCACCCCGGTCGTCGCCACCGTGCACCTGCGCGACGACGGCCCGCTGGCCGGCGTCGCGGACGCTGGCCTCGCGCTGCTGCACAAGGTGGGCCTGTGACGGGCAGCGCCCGCCGCCGCCTGCTGCTGCCCGCCGCGCTGGCGGTCGCCGCGCTGCTCGCCGGCTGCACGGCGAAGCCGACGGCGGTCGAGCAGCCGCCCGCGCCCGCTGCCGCCTCCCTCACGGAGGCGCTGGGCGCGCTGCCCGTCGCCAGCACGCAGCAGCGTCCCGCCCGCCTGGCGAAGGGCCTGGCCGTGCCGACCAGCCGCTGGTTCAGCGGCATGGTCTTCGGCGCGAAGCCGCAGCCCGTGTTCCCGATGCCGCTGTCGTTCACCGCGTCCTCGCACGGCTTCGACATCGGGCTGCCGACCCCGGTCGCGACCGCGGACACCGTCTTCGGCTCCGCGGTCGCCGGACTCGGGCTGCGCTTCGGCGGCAGTGCGATGCGGGTCGTGGACTACGACCCCCTCACCGTCACCAGCCGCTTCGGTGCGGCGGACGTGCTGATCGCCGAGGGCTGGCCCTACGCCGCCGTCACCGCCCGCAGCGCGCTGACGGCCCGCTTCACCGCGCCCCTGCAGGCCGCCGCCGACGGTACCTCGACCACGGTCGTCGGCGGCATCACCTACGCGGTGTCGGCCCCCTCCGGCGCGATCGACGGCGACCGCCTGTCGCTCGCCGAGGGTCAGCGCGCGGTGCTGTGGGCGGTCCCGAAGGACGTCCCCGCAGCTGTGATGGCTCGCGGCGCCGAGGGCGTGGTGACCGGTTCCACCGTCACCCGTGCGGCGACCGCCGGGAAGGTCGCCACCCGGCTGACCTATCGCACCGCGGAGGGCCGCCCCACGCTGCTCGCCGCGAACGCGATGCAGCAGACCGGGGGAGCGGGCTGCACCCGAGGCAGCGTGCTGTCCTCCCTCGGCACCTTGAACCTCTGCGCCGGCACGTCGATCCGCTACCGCGTCGACGCAGTCCAGCCGGCCTCAGGCCTGTCCCTGCAGGGCGTCTCCACCGCCCGGCTGAAGGCGTTGCGCACGCAGCTGGCCGCCGACCTGCGCACCACGCCCGCCGAGCCGGCGGACACCTACGGCGGCGGCAAGTGGCTGTACCGGCTGGCGAACCTGCTGACCACGGCGACGGCCGCCGGGGACGCGAAGTCCGCCGCGAAAGCCCGCACGCTGCTGCAGCGGTCGCTCGTCGAGTGGACGCAGACGAAGGGCTGCGACACCCGCGCCACGCGCTGCTTCGTGCGCGACGACCGCATCGGCGGGATCGTCGGCCGGGAGGCGTCCTACGGCAGCGACGAGTTCAACGACCACCACTTCCACTACGGCTACTTCCTGTACGCCGCGGCCGTCGCCGTGAAGGACCGTCCCGCGCTCACGAAGCGGATCGGCCCGGTGATCGACCTGCTCGCCGCGGACATCGCCTCCGAGACCGCGACGAAGGGCATCCCCGCGCTGCGCGTGTACGACGCCTGGGCGGGCCACTCCTGGGCGAGCGGCTACTCGCCGTTCGGCGACGGCAACAACCAGGAGTCCACCTCCGAGGCGGTGAACGCCTGGAACGGCCTGGCGCTCTGGGCGTCCGTGCGGAAGGACGCCGGGCTGCGCTCCACCGCGATGTGGCTGCTGGCGAACGAGGCCGCCGCCGCGAAGACCTTCTGGCTCGACCCGGACCTCAGCGCCTTCCCGCAGTTCCACCACTCCTTCGCCGCGCTGGTCTGGGGCGGCAAGCGCGACAGCGCCACCTGGTTCAGTGCGGACCCCGCGGCGAAGCTGGCGATCCAGCTGATCCCGATGAGCCCGGCCAGCGGCTATCTGCGCACCACGAAGA
>JAKONM010000133.1 GCA_022701925.1 Microbacteriaceae bacterium | reverse complement strand
CCGCCGTGGGGTCGACGCCGACGCCCGCGAGGTCGAGGAAGGTCGGCCCGATGTCGATGCTCGACGACATCGCCCGCGAGTGCGTGCCCGCGGGCACGCCGGGCCCGGTCACGATCAGCGGCACGTGCACGTCGGTGTCGTACACCGTCTCCTTGCCCGGGGTCAGCCGGTACTCGCCCATGTGCAGGCCGTTGTCGGAGGAGAACACGACGTAGGTCTCGTTCTGCACGCCCGCCTCGGCGATCGTGCGCCGCAGCGAGCCGATCAGGTCGTCGACGGCGAGGTCGGCCTCGAGGCGCTTCTCCCAGTCGCGCTGGATCTCCGCCTTCTCCGACGCGCGCAGCGGGTAGTGCCCGCGCAGCCACTTCGGCGCGTCGGAGACGGTCGCGTCCCACGCCGCCGTCTTCGGGTACGGGACGCCCTTCATGGTGCCCTCGTAGCGCGGCGGCGGCGTGTAGGGGGCGTGCGGCGCATAGGTGGCGACCTCGAGCATGAACGGCTGCCCCGTCGCGGCCGTGCGCTTGACGAAGGCGTCCGCCTTGCGGCTCAGCACGTCGACCATGTAGTCGCCCGCGGCGTGCCCGTACCGCTTCGTCCTCCCGTTCTCGTTGAGCGTGTAGCCGAACTCGCCGTACCCGCCTCCGCCGCCGACGACCCAGTCGTCCCAGCCCGGTTCGGGGCCCATCGTCTGCGGCACGTAGCCGTTCAGGTACTTGCCCATGAAGGCGGTGCGGTAGCCCGCCTCCTGCAGCGGCTCCGCGAAGCAGTGCGCCTGGTTGCCGAACCGGCGGAAGGCCTCGATGCCGCCGTCGGTGCCGGCGTTGGTGAACACGCCCGTGGTGTGCGGGTAGCGGCCGGTGAAGATGGAGGAGCGGGAGGGGCAGCACAGCGAGTCGACGACGAAGTGGCGGTCCATGGTGCGACCGTCCGCCTGCATCCGCTGCAGCTGCGGCATGTGCTCGACCAGGTTCATCGCGTAGTCGTCCGCCAGCACGAAGACGATGTTCGGGTGCTCCGACCCCGCGGTGATCGTGGGCCGGGGCACGCTGGGCGCCTGGGAGCAGGCGGCCAGGAGGACGGTCGACGTCAGTGCCAGCGCCGCCGCGAGGAAGCGCCTCGGTCGCCTCCGGAGCGGGCGCGCGGAGGGTCGCGTGGCGGGCATCCGCACAGCCTGCCCCACCGCCGGGCGGCGCGCCGCGCGGCCGGTCCGGGTGTCGTCGCGCCTCCCTCCGTCCACGGCCGCATCTGCGGTTCCCCCGCGCATCTGCGGTCGGTCGACGGGCCGCAGATGCACGCGTCAACCGCACACAGGGAGGTAGGGGAGGGGAGGGTCAGGCGT
Organism: Microbacteriaceae bacterium; assembly: GCA_022701925.1. Taxonomy (GTDB): domain Bacteria; phylum Actinomycetota; class Actinomycetes; order Actinomycetales; family Microbacteriaceae; genus Amnibacterium. Next base: position 3,850 of record JAKONM010000133.1, on the reverse strand, counting down.
GGCGGATGCAGCGGTCGGTCAGCGGGCGGGCGGCCAGCCGCGCGGGCGCGATCGCCTCGCCGCAGACCGCGCAGCGGCCGTAGGCGCCCGCGGCGATCCGGGCCAGCGCCGCGTCCGCGGCCGCGAGCCGGGCGAGGGCGGAGGCCCGCAGCGCGTCGGCCTGCGACCGCTCGAAGGCCAGCGTCGCCCCCTCGGGGTCGTGCTCGTCGTCGCTGTTGTCGCCCGCCCTGGCCGCGGTGATGTCCGCGATGCGTCCGGTCAGCTGCGCGGCGTCCTCCTCCGCCTCCGCCCGCAGCGCCTCGACGCGCTCCCGGGCGGACGCTGCTTGCTCGGCCATCGCGAGGTCCGCATCGGAAGCGGGCTCGTCCGGCTTCAGCACGAGGTCATCCTCGCCGCGCGGAGCCCCCTGGACCGCGCGCAGGGCCCTCGGACTGGGGGTGGAACCGCTTCAGAGCAGCGCGAAGTGCCGTTCCGCTCGAATCTCGAGCCGCTCATAGGTTCCAGGACGAGCGCATCCCCCTTCTTCAGCGCTCGGTCGAGGAGACCCGTGTTCCACAGCTCTGCCCAGGCGCCCTGCCGCCTGACCGCCCGTCGCCGCCTCGCGCTGGGAGGGCTCGCGCTGACGACCGCCCTCGTGGCCGGCGCCGTGGCGTCCACCCCCGCCTTCGCCGCGCCGTCGACCGAGGTGCACACGTTCGCCGAGCTCGATGCAGCGCTCCGCGGCACGGACGCGCTCATCACCCTCGCCACGGACTTCGACGACCGCGACAAGCCCAGCACCGGCGCCGAGGAGGTCACCACGTCGAAGACCCTCGACCTCAACGGGCAGCAGAGCGTCAACCTCGATCAGACGACCATCGGCGACGGCGTCGAGTTCACGGTCATCGATTCGTCCCCCACCGACGGCTCCACCGACCGCGGGTCGGTGTACTTCAACGCGGACCACTACGCATCCGTCGCCACGCCCGGCGTGCAGCTCGGGGACGGTGCCACCCTGCACGTTTCCGGCGCGTCGATCTTCGCGACCGGTGCCGACGGCGGCGCAGGCATCGGATCGACCTCCGGGAATGCGACCTTCATCGCCGACGACGGTGCGACGGTCTTCGCCCATGGTGGGGACCGCACCGCCTCTGGCGGCGGCAGCGGTGCCGCCGTGGACGGCGGTGGCGCGGGGATCGGCGGGTCGGCCGGACAGCCCGGTCTGGACGTGACGGTCGGCGACGCGTCGGTGAGGGCCATCGGCGGGACCGGTGCTGCCGGGATCGGCGGCGGGTCGGGAGGCGATGGAGCCGGTGTCCACCTCGAGGCGGGTGCCAGCGTGGACGCCGGCCAGGGCGCCCCTCTGGGGACCGCCGTGCTGCCCGCCAGCTCCATCGGTGCCGGTCAGGAGGCGGCCGTCTCGGGCGCGCTGCGGATCGACGAGAACAGCACTCTCACCACGTCGAACTCCTCGCCGCTCGTACTCCGGTCCGGCGCTGTGGTGAGCAATCGCGGCAGGATCACCATCGATGCGCGCTACAGCTCGGCGGACGCCATCGCTGGTGAGGGGACGGTCGAGAACCTCGGCGAGATCGACGGGTTCGACAACGACGGTCTCGTCGACCCCGCCGACTTCGTCAACGACCCGCACGTCCGTGTCACCGGCTACAACTACGACCTCACCGTGGTGCCGAACGGCGGCACGATCGCGGGAGCGACGCAGGCGCACCTGTTCTCCGCGTCCGTCTCCGGCCTCGTGCCCTTCTACGGCGGCGTCACCGCCCCGTCCGACGACACCCTCTTCTGGAAGTGGACGACGCAGGCGGACGGCTCGGGCACGGTCGTCCCGCAGACCTACGACTCCACCGACGACCTCACCGCCGTCGGCATCAGCACGGACGGCGCGGCCCTTCCGGTGACGCTCTACGCGCAGTACGGGCGCACCCCGGCCGCGACGCAGAACGATCTCGCAGACGGCGTCGTCGGCCGCGCCTACGACCAGGCGCTGCCGGTCTCGGGCGACGGCATCACCTCCTACCGCCTCGCGGGGCCGCAGAGCTCCTCCGACCAGGGATCCGTGCTGCCCGCCGGGCTGAGCATCGACAGCACCACGGGCCGGATCACCGGCACCCCGACCGCGGCGTTCGACGGCGACGTCGTGTTCGACGTCACGGGCGTCGGCGAGAACCTGATCACCTTCCACCTGACCGTCGGCGGCGCGCCCGTGTTCGCGAGCGCGGGTCTCCCGGCCGGCACCGCGGGCGACCACTACTCGTCGCAGCTGACCGTGGGCGGCGCCGACCGCGCCTCGTTCTCGGTCGTGTCCGGTGCCCTGCCCGCCGGTCTGAGCCTGAGCGAGTCCGGCTTCATCTCGGGCACCCCGACCGCCGCCGTCTCGTCGTCCTTCACCGTTCGCGCCACCACCCGCTTCGGCTCCACCGACCGCGCGTTCGCCCTCGTGATCGGCGCGGCTGTGACCGTCTCGTCCGCGCCGGTGCTCGGGTCCGCGCCGCCGGCCTCCGTGCAGTTCGGTCACCAGGTGACGCTGGCGGTCACGGCGGACAGCGCCCTGCCCGTGACCTACAAGGTGATCGGCGGTTCGCTGCCGAAGGGCGTCACGCTCGACGCCAAGACCGGTGTCATCAGCGGTGCGGCGGTCGAGTCGGGCACCTTCACGGTGCTCCTGCGGGCGACCAACAGCGCGGGGTCGACCGACGCCGTCGTCGTGATCAAGGTCGCGAAGGCGATCGAGCTGATCAAGGCCAAGCCGGTCGCTCCGACCGTCGTCGGCGCCAAGACCGTCCCGGTGAAGGTGTCCGGCTTCAAGAAGGGCGAGCGCTGGACGGTGCGCGTGGACGGCAAGACCGTGGCGCACGGCACCACGAAGAAGGCCGGCTCCGTGGCCGTGTCCGTCCACCTCAAGAAGGCGGCGAAGGACAAGGTCCACACGATCGTCGTCTCCGGCTCGCGCAAGGTGACGGACCCGTCCAAGCGGGCCGCGACCGTCATCACCGTCGCGTCGCTCTCGGCGAAGAAGACGCTCAAGGTGCACTCTGTCTCGTTCAACGGCACGAAGCTCGTCGCCGTGGAGAAGCTGGCCGTCGGTGAGAAGGTCGTCATCAAGGACGGCTCGAAGGTGATCGCCCGCGGGAAGGCTTCCACGTTCGGCATCTTCACCTTCCCGCAGTCGAAGGCCGGCAAGGGCACCAGCAAGCTGACCGTGCACGGCGCGACCGCGAAGCGCGCGGGCAGGCTGACGGTCAAGAACGCCAAGCCCTGATCTGAACGCCCGGAAGGGCCTGCGTCCCGGTGCGATCCGGTGCGCAGGCCCTTCTTCGGCGCTCGGACCCGGGGCCTCAGCGTGCGCGGCGCACGTGCCCCACGTCCCACGCGGGCTCGTCCGACTCGCGCACCCGGCCGTCCTCGTCGAACACCAGGAAGCGGTCGAAGCGGCGCGCGAACCAGCGGTCGTGGGTCACCGCCAGCACCGCGCCCTCGAAGCGGTCCAGCGCCTGCTCCAGCGCCTCCGCCGACTCGAAGTCCAGGTTGTCCGTCGGCTCGTCGAGCAGCAGCAGCGTCGCCCCCTCCAGCTCGAGCAGCAGGATCTGGAAGCGGGCCTGCTGCCCTCCGGAGAGGCTCTCGAAGCGCTGCTCGGCGCTCTGCACCAGCCCGTAGCGGCCCAGCACCGAGCTGGCGCCGCCCCGGTCCAGGCCGGCCCGCTCCGGCCCGCCGGCGTCCAGGATCTGCAGCAGGGTGCGGCCCGCGAACTCCGGGTGGGCGTGCTTCTGGTCGAAGAAGCCGGTGCGCACCCGGCTGCCCAGCCGCACGACGCCGGTGTGCGCCACCGGGTCGACGCGGTCGGCGGGGTCCG
>JAKONM010000281.1 GCA_022701925.1 Microbacteriaceae bacterium | reverse complement strand
CTGGCCCAGGACCCGTCGCTGCCCCTGCTCGAGCGCACGAACTTCCTGGCGATCTTCGCGTCGAACCTCGACGAGTTCTTCATGGTGCGGGTCGCAGGGCTGAAGCGCCGCATCCTGACCGGTCTGGCCGTGCCGACCAACGTCGGCACCCCGCCGAGGGCCGTCCTCGCCGACATCAACGCGGCCGCCCACGTGATGCAGATCCAGCACGCCGACGTCTTCCAGCGGGACGTCCGGCCGCGGCTGGAGCAGGCGGGCATCCGCATCGTCGACGTGGACGACCTGCCGGAGGAGGACCGCGCGCGCCTGGCCGAGACGTTCAGCGGCCAGATCTTCCCGGTGCTGATGCCGCTGGCCGTCGACCCCGCCCACCCGTTCCCGTACATCAGCGGGCTGTCGCTGAACCTGGCGGTGCGGGTGCGCAACCCGAAGTCGGGCCGTGTCGACTTCGCCCGCCTCAAGGTGCCCACCGGCGTGCTGCCGCGCCTGGTCCCCACCGGCACCCCCTCCTCCGCCTCGGCCACGTTCGTGCTGCTCGAGGACCTGATCGCCCACCACCTGGCCGAGCTGTTCCCCGGCATGGAGGTGCTGGAGCACCACGTCTTCCGGCTGACCCGCAACGAGGACGTCGAGGTCGAGGAGGACGAGACCGAGAACCTGCTGCAGGCGCTGGAGAAGGAGCTGCTGCGGCGGCGCTTCGGCCCGCCCATCCGCCTCGAGATCACCGAGGACATGGACGCGCGCACGCTGGCGCTGCTGATGAGCGAGCTGGGCATCGGCGAGGACGAGGTGTACCGGCTGCCGGGGCCGCTGGACCTGGTGGGCCTGTTCGAGCTGAACAAGCTGGACCGGCCGAGGCTGCGCTACCCGACGGCCGTGCCGGCGACCGCGCCCGCCTTCGTGCCGGGCGAGCCGAACGACAAGCCCGACCTGCTGGGCGCGATCCGGGAGGGGGACGTGCTCGTGCACCACCCCTACGAGTCCTTCGCGACCAGCGTGCAGGCCTTCCTGGAGCAGGCCGCCGCGGATCCCGACGTGCTGGCGATCAAGCAGACGCTGTACCGGACGAGCGGCGACAGCCCGATCGTCGAGGCGCTGATCGACGCCGCCGAGGCGGGCAAGCAGGTGCTCGCCCTGGTGGAGATCAAGGCCCGCTTCGACGAGCAGAACAACATCGACTGGGCGCGCAAGCTGGAGCGCGCGGGCGTGCACGTGGTGTACGGCCTGGTCGGCCTGAAGACGCACTGCAAGCTGGCGCTCGTGGTGCGGCGCGAGGGCGCCGGCAACCTCAAGAACTACTGCCACATCGGCACCGGCAACTACAACCCGAAGACCAGTCGCATCTACGAGGACTTCGGCCTGTTCACCGCCGACGACCAGGTGGGCCGCGACCTGATCCGGCTGTTCAACCAGCTGTCCGGCTACGCCATCGAGAAGAAGTTCCGCCGGCTGCTGGTGGCGCCGCTGCACCTGCGCCGCGGTCTGCTGAAGCGCATCAACGCGGAGCGGCTGAATGCCGAGGCGGGCCGCCCGGCCCGCATCCGCATCAAGGTGAACTCGATGGTGGACGAGGCGATCATCGACGCCCTCTACCGGGCGAGCCAGGCGGGCGTGAAGGTCGAGGTGTGGGTGCGCGGCATCTGCAGCCTGAAGCCGGGCGAGCCGGGACTCAGCGACAACATCACGGTGCGCTCCATCCTCGGGCGCTACCTGGAGCACTCGCGGATCTTCTCGTTCCTGAACGACGGGGACGAGGTCACCTACATCGGCAGCGCCGACATGATGCACCGCAACCTCGACCGGCGCGTCGAGGCCCTGGTCCGCCTGAAGCGCCCCGAGCACCTGGCCGAGCTGGACCACCTGTTCGACGCCGCGATGAGCGACGGGACCGCCTCCTGGCACCTCGACGAGGTCGGCATCTGGACCCGGCACGCGGTGGACGCCGAGGGCACCCCGCTGGCGGATCTGCAGGCCGTCACCATGCAGACCCTCTCCGCCCGCCGCCGGCCGATCCGGCCCATCCGATGAGCGACGCCGGCGCGGCGCCCGTGCTGGCCGCGGGCGCGGTCTGCTGGCGCCGCAGGGCGAAGAGCGTCGAGGTGCTGCTGATCTCCCGGCCGGCGCACGGCGACGTCAGCCTGCCGAAGGGGAAGGCCGAGCCCGGGGAGTCCCTGCCGCAGACGGCCGTGCGGGAGGTGCACGAGGAGACCGGCTACCGGGTGCACCTGGGCCTGCCGCTCGGCTCCGTGCAGTACCTGCTGCCGAACGGCCGCGACAAGGCCGTCGTCTACTGGGCTGCGGAGGTGACGCGGGACGAGCAGCAGCGCGGCGCCTTCACCGCCGGCGACGAGGTGTCGGCGATCGAGTGGGTTCCGCTGTCGAAGGCGGCCAAGCGGCTGACGTACGAGCGCGACGGCGAGGTGCTGCAGCGCTTCGCCGAGCTGGCGGTCACCGGCGAGCTGGAGAGCTTCGCCCTGATCGCCCTGCGGCACGCGAAGGCCGCCTTCGACTCCGTCTCGGGGGCCGACGCCGACCGCCGGCTGACGCCCCGCGGCCACGCCCAGGCGCGCGCCGTGGTGCCGGCCCTGACGGCGTGGGGGCCGACGCGCATCGTGAGCAGCACGGCTCACCGGTGCCTCAGCACCGTGGCCCCGCTCGCGAAGGCGACGGGCATCGAGGTGAAGAAGGCCGTGGCGCTCAGCCAGGACGGCTGGGAGGCGGCCCACCACCAGGCGGACGGCATCCGCGCCGTGGTCGAGAAGCGGCTGGCGAAGGGCCGCACGACCGTGCTGTGCAGCCACGCGCCGGTGCTCCCGGAGATCCTGGAGCAGATCGCCGAGACGACGGGCAGCCCGAACGGCGCCAGGATGACGCGTGCCGGGATCCTGGCGACCGCCGAGTTCGCCGTGGTGCACGTGGCGGCCAAGGCGCCCCACCGCATCCTGGCGATCGAGACCCACGCCGCGCCGGAGTAGCCGTTCCGCCAGGACAGCCCGCGTTCACCGCCCGTTCATCTTCGGGAGGCCGCGGCGCCACCCGCGCTGCCTACGGTGGCGTCGCCGGCGCTCAAGAGGACCCCTGATCAGGGGAGGACGCGCCGTGCGAGCACTGCACTCCGACCCCAGAAGGATCACCTTGAAGCACCTGCGTTCGGGCCTCGTCATCGGCACGGCCCTCACCGCCATGATCGCCCTCACCTCCTGCGCCTCGAACGAGGCGCCCGCGAGCGGCGGCTCGGGCTCGGCCGGCGCCTCCGGCGGCGCGGCGATCACCGGCACGCTGAACGGCGTCGGCTCGTCCGCCCAGTCGAACGCGCAGACCGCCTGGACCAAGGGGTTCCAGGAGACCAACACCGGCGCGACGATCAACTACGACCCGGCCGGCTCCGGCGCGGGCCGCGAGGCCTTCATCAGCGGCGGCGCCGACTTCGCGGGCAGCGACTCGGCGCTGAAGAGCGAGGAGCTGAGCGGTTCGTTCGGCGCCTGCGACGGCAAGGGCATCGACATCCCGGTGTACGTCTCGCCGATCGCCCTGGTCTACAACCTGGACGGCGTGGACACCCTGAACCTCGACGCCTCGACGCTGGCGAAGATCTTCTCGGGCAAGATCACGAAGTGGAACGACTCCGCGATCACGGCGCTGAACCCGGACGCGAAGCTGCCGAGCAGCACCATCACGCCCGTCTACCGCTCCGACAGCTCAGGCACCACGACCAACTTCACGGACTACCTGCACACCGCGGCCCCGTCCGACTGGTCGAACGAGCCCGGCGACGCCTTCCCGTACAAGACCGGTGAGGGCGCGGCCAAGGGCTCCGGCATCGTCGCGGCCGTCACGGCCGGCGCGGGCTCCATCGGCTACGTCGACAACTCCTCCGCGGGCGACCTGTCGGTCGCGGGCGTCCAGGTCGGCAGCGACTACGTGAAGCCCTCCGCCGAGGTCGCCTCCGCCGCGGCCGAGGCCGCCGAGGTCGACACCACGCGCGAGGACAACGACACGGTGGTGACGATCGACCGCAAGCCCACCGAGGCGACGCAGTACCCGATCACCCTGGTCAGCTACCTGATCACCTGCCAGACCTACAAGGACTCGGCCAAGGGCACCGAGGTGGCGGCGTACGCGAAGTACATCACCAGCACCGAGGGCCAGCAGGCGGCCGCGGACTCCGCGAAGTCGGCTCCGCTGACCGGCACGATCGCCTCGGCCGCGCAGGCCGCCGCCGCGACCATCAAGTAGCACCCCCGGAAGTCGGGGCCCGGCCGATCGGTCCGGGCCCCGACGTCCGCCTAGGCTCCCGTCACCCCCGCGATCCGAAGGACCCGATGACCGCCTCGACGGCCGCCCCCGCGCGACTCCGCGCCCCTCGTCGCCCCGGCGACACGATCTTCTCCGGCGCCGCCCTGGTCGGCGGCCTGGTCATCCTGGCGGCGCTGGCCGCGGTCGCCGTCTTCCTGATCGCGCAGAGCATCCCCGCGTTCTCGGCGGAGCCCCGTCAGATCACGAGCACCGGCGAGTACGCGAACTTCTGGGCGTACGTGGTGCCGCTCGCCTTCGGCACGATCTGGGCCGCGCTGCTGGCGCTCGTGTTCGCCGTGCCCTTCTCCATCGCGATCGCGCTCTTCACCTCGCACTACGCCCCGCGCCGCATCGCCCGCGGCCTCGGCAGCGCGGTCGACCTGCTCGCCGCCGTGCCGAGCGTGGTCTACGGCGCGTGGGGCATCTACGTCTTCGCGCCGTTCGTGCGCCCGTTCTACGTCTTCCTCAACGACGCGCTCGGCTGGATCCCGCTCTTCAGCGGCAACGTCTCCGCCTCCGGCCGCACGATCCTGACCGTCGCCATGGTGCTGGCGGTCATGATCATCCCGATCGTCACCGCGCTGTCGCGGGAGATCTTCCTGCAGACCCCGCGGCTGAACGAGGAGGCCGCCCTGGCCCTCGGCGCCACCCGCTGGGAGATGATCCAGATGGCGGTCCTGCCCTTCGGCAAGGCCGGCGTCGTCTCCGCGATCATGCTCGGCCTCGGCCGGGCCCTCGGCGAGACCCTGGCCGTCGCGATGATCCTGTCCCCGTCGGTCATCGTCGGGTTCTTCCTGCTGCGCACGGAGAACCCGACCACGGTCGCGGCGAACATCGCCCTGCAGTTCCCCGAGTCCTACGGCGTCACCCTCAACGTGCTGATCGCCACCGGCTTGATCCTCTTCGTCATCACGTTCGCGGTGAACGCCGCGTCCCGGGCGATCGTCGGCCGCCGCGGCGGCGGGAAGGGCGTCTGATGGCCACCACGGCGATCGCCACCGGCAACCGATCGGGCCAGCTGCCCCGCTGGTCGCCCGCGGGACTGCTGGCCGGCAGCCTGGTGATCACGGGGCTGCTGTTCCTGATCTTCCTGCTGTCCGGCATGACGGCGGCCTACAACATCACCGGGGCGATCTTCTTCGGCCTGGTGCTCTGGGTCGTGAGCGTCTACGTCGTCTCCTTCCTGGTGGAGGGGTCCCGCCGGGCGAAGGACCGGCTGGTCACGACCGTGGTCTGCACCGCCTTCGGCATCGCGATGATCCCGCTGATCAGCCTGATCGCCACCGTGGTCACCCGCGGCCTCGCCCGGTTCGACGTCGCCTACTTCAACGAGTCGATGCGCGGCGTCACCGGGCCCGGCGGCGGCGCGATCCACGCCGTGATCGGCACGGTCGAGATCACCCTGGCCGCGACCGTCATCTCGGTGCCGGTCGGCCTGCTCGCCGCCATCTACCTTGTCGAGTACGGCCGGGGGCCGATCGCCCGCGGCATCACCTTCCTGGTCGACGTCATGACCGGCATCCCGTCCATCGTCGCCGGACTGTTCGCCTTCGCCCTGTTCGTGCTGATCTCGGGCAACGCCGGCTACCGGTCGGGCTTCGGCGGCGCGGTGGCGCTGTCGCTGCTGATGATCCCGATCGTCGTCCGCTCCAGCGAGGAGATGCTGAAGCTGGTGCCGATGGACCTGCGCGAGGCCTCCTACGCGCTGGGCGTGCCGAAGTGGCTGACCATCCTGAAGGTCGTGCTGCCCACCGCGCTGGCCGGCATCGTGACCGGCGTGATGCTCTCGATCGCCCGCGTCATCGGCGAGACGGCCCCGCTGCTCATCACCGCCGGCTTCACGGCGAGCATGAACTACGACCTCTTCGACGGCCGCATGCAGTCGCTGCCGGTCTTCGCCTACAGCTCGTACG
>JAKONM010000125.1 GCA_022701925.1 Microbacteriaceae bacterium | reverse complement strand
CGGTGCGGCGCAGCAGCTCCTGCGCGACCGGTGCCGCGCGGGGGTCGTCCCGGTCGTGGAGCCGCAGCAGGTCGAAGGCGGTCTTCAGCGGGACGGTGACGCGCACGCCTTCCAGCACCACCAGGTCGTCCTGGCGGTAGACGGCCTCGCGCGGGGGCGGCGTCACGGCCCGGGTGCGGCGGCCGCCCCGGCGGTCGATCGCGAGGGTCAGCGGGTTCGGCAGCACGGGCCAGGCGCCGTGCACCCAGGCGGCGGTCCAGGTGGCGACGACCAGGTCGTTCCTGCCCGTGGCCGCCCGCAGCGATGCGGCCCGCTCGGCCGGGCCGACCCAGGCGCCGACCGACGCCACCGTGAGCCCGAGGGCGAAGCAGTCGCCGTCGAGCCGCAGCGCGCTGCGCTCGGCGGGGGAGAAGCGGTCGGCGTCCACGACGGCGGGCATGCGCACGCGACGAGGGTGCCCCGCGGTCGTCCGATGCGGATCGGTGGAGGCGCCCCCTGTGGAGAGGGCGCCCCGGACCCGGCCTGGGGAGGAGCGGTCAGCCGATCGCGTCGAGCCAGATGCGGCGCGCGTTCAGCGCGTCCTCCGCGTCCTTGACCCGCTTGCGGTCGCCCGCCTCCTGCGCGTCGGCGAGTTCGCGCTCGAGCTTGCCGATCGCCGACTCCAGCTGGGCGGCGAGGCCCTGCGAGCGCGCCTTCGTCTCCGGGTTCGTCCTCCGCCAGTGCTCCTGCTCGAGCGAGGCGACGTGCTGCTCGACCTTGCGGATCCGGTCCTCGACGTGCCGCACCTGGTCGCGCTGCACCTTGCCGGCGTCGTCCCAGCGGCGCTGGATGCCGGTCAGGCGGCTGCGGGCCGACTGGGCGTCCGTGGCCTGCAGCAGCGGTTCGGCCTCCTCCAGCAGCGCCAGCTTCGCCTGCAGGTTGCCGCCGAACTCCTGGTCCTGCGCCGCCTGCACCTCGGCCTTCGCCGCGTACAGGGCGTCGCCCGCGGCGCGGAAGCGCGCCCACAGCGCGTCGTCGACCTTCTTGCCGGCCCGGCCCGCGCGCTTCCAGTCGTCCATCAGCCCGCGGTAGACGCCGATGGCGTCGCCCTGGGAGCCGGCGAGCGCTTCGGCGCGCTGGACGATCTGCTCCTTCTGCTGCTTCGCCGCACCCTGCACCGAGTCCAGCTCGGCGAAGTAGGCGCGGCGCTGGCCGTCGATCTTGGAGCGCGCGTCGCGGAAGCGCTTCCAGAGGTCGTTCGCCTCGCCCTTCGGCAGCCGGGCGCCGGTCTTCTGCGCCTCCTGCCACCGGGTGAAGAGCGCGTCGACCGCCTGACCGGTGGCCTTCCACTGCACGGTGGCGGGGTCGCGGGCGGCGAGGACCTCGATCTCCTCGACGATCGACACGCGCTCGACGCGGGCGGTCTCGACCTGCGCCCTGTGCTCCTCGGAGCGCTGGGCGGTCAGGTCCTCGACGGTGCCCGTGAGCGCGGCGACCCGGTCGCGCAGCGACTGCAGGTCGCCGACCGCGGACGGGCTCTCGAGCGTCGCCCCCAGCTTGGCGACCGTGCGCGCGACGTCCGCGGGCGGGGCGCCGTGCCGGGCGCGCTGCTCCAGCAGCGACACCTGGCTGGCCAGGTCGGAGTACTTCCGCCGGTAGTAGGCCAGCGCCTCCTCCGGGGTGGCGTCGGGGAACTCGCCCACCTGACGCTCTTCGTCGCGGTCGATCACGAACACGACGCCGTGCTCGTCCACACGGCCCCACTGGGTCGTGGTGGCGGAGTCGGCCGCCTGTCCGGTTTCGGGCGTGGTCACAGCGCTCACCTCGATCGATCAGGGTAGTGCACGCCGGCGACCGGGCGCGGGCGGCGTCAGGGAGCGGGGGCGGGGCTCGACGACGGCGAGGACGACGCGGTCGACGACGGCACGGGCATCGGCGTGACCGCGGCGACCGGCGCCCCCGGGCCGATCGTCGACCACGCGGCCAGGGCGGCGATCGACAGCCCGACGACCAGGGCGAAGACGCCGACCGCGATCCGGTCGTCGCGCCGGCGGCGCGCTCCGCGCTCGGCGTGCACCGCCTGCCGCACGGCGTACGCCCGGGCCCGGCGTCGCGCCTCGCGCTCCGCCCTGCTGCGACCTGCCGCCACGCCGTTCATCCCCGTCCGCCCGCGGGCGCGGGTCGGCACCAGATCGTAGGCGGCGCCGGGCGCCCGCGTCCCGCGGGGAGGCGTGCCGGCGCGGTCGGCCGGGGCCTGCGGCACCGGCGGGCGCGGCCGTCGGGAGCGGCGCATAGGGTGCGGGCATGCAGGTGCAGCCCGGGTTGCGGCAGGGGCCGGTGCCCCTGGCGGTGCGGATGCGGCCGACCTCGCTGGACGACGTCGCCGGCCAGGCGCACCTGCTGAAGCCGGGGTCGCCGCTGCGCCGCCTGGCCTCCTCCGACGGTTCCAGCGGGGCCGTCAGCGTGATCCTCTGGGGGCCGCCCGGCACCGGCAAGACGACGCTGGCGCAGGCCGTGGCCGCCAGCTCGGGGCGCCGGTTCGTCGAGCTGTCCGCCGTCACGGCGGGGGTGCGCGACGTGCGCGGCGTCATGGAGAAGGCGCGCGAGGCCGGCGACCTCTACGGCACCTCGACGGTGCTGTTCCTCGACGAGATCCACCGCTTCTCGAAGGCGCAGCAGGACGCCCTGCTGCCGGGGGTGGAGAACGGCTGGGTCACGCTGATCGCGGCGACGACCGAGAACCCCTCCTTCTCCGTGATCGCGCCGCTGCTGTCGCGGTCGCTGCTGCTGACGCTGCAGCCGCTGACGGAGGACGACCTCGGGGTGCTGGTGGACCGCGCGGTGGACGACCCCCGCGGGCTCGGCGGCCGGGTCGTGCTGGAGCCGGAGGCGCGCGCCGCGCTGGTGCGCCTGGCCTCCGGCGACGCGCGACGGGCGCTGACCGCGCTGGAGGCCGCGGCGAGCCTGGCGCAGGACGAGGGCGGACCGGGCGACGGGGCGGCCGCCCCGGTCGTCACGGAGGAGCTGGTGGCGACGGCGGTCGACCGGGCGCTGCTGCGCTACGACCGCAACGGCGACGAGCACTACGACGTCATCAGCGCCTTCATCAAGTCGGTGCGGGGCAGCGACGTCGACGCCTCGGTGCACTGGCTGGCCCGCATGATCGAGGCGGGGGAGGACCCGCGGTTCATCGCGCGCCGCATCATCGTGCTGGCGTCGGAGGACGTGGGCCTGGCCGACCCCCAGGCGCTGGCGGTCGCCGTCGCGGCGGCGGACGCGGTGCAGCTGATCGGCATGCCGGAGGGGCGCATCCCGCTCGCCGAGGCGGTGGTCTACCTGGCGCTGGCACCGAAGTCGAACGCCTCCTACCTGGCGATCGACGCCGCGCTGGCCGACGTGCGGGCGGGCCGGTTCGGCCGGGTGCCGGCGCACCTGCGCGACGCGCACTACCCGGGCGCGAAGCGGCTGGGGCACGGCCAGGGGTACCGCTACGCGCACGACGGCGAGCACGGCGTGGTGGAGCAGCAGT
>JAKONM010000124.1 GCA_022701925.1 Microbacteriaceae bacterium | reverse complement strand
GGGTGCGGCTCTCGCTCGACGATTTCGGCACCGGCTACTCGTCCCTGAGCTACCTGCGCCGGCTCGCCTTCGACAAGATCAAGATCGACCGCTCCTTCGTCGCCGACCTGCCGCACGACGGCAACGGGCTCGCCATCGTGCGGGCGATCATCGACATGGCGACGACGCTGGGCATGACCATCACCGCCGAGGGCGTCGAGACGCAGGCCCAGCAGCTCTGCCTGCTCGACCAGGGCTGCCACCAGTTCCAGGGCTACCTGTTCGGCCGGCCGATGACCGCCCGGGACGCGGCGACGCTGATCGCCCACCTCTTGCCGAACGTCTTGCCGAACGTCTTGCCGACCCCGAGTGCCGTCCCCGGTCGGGGTGCCGCGGCCCCCGTCCGGCTCCGGCCGGGATCCGAGCGCGGCTACTGGGCCAGCGCCGCGGGCTCGGGGCTCCTCCGCTCGGAGGCCGGCAGGACCGCCCCGTCCCCGTGCGGGGAGTCCTTGGGCCAGTAGCGCAGGAAGCCCTGCACGATCGCCCGCGGGATATCGAGCGGGTGGTAGGTCTTGGTATCGACGAACATCAGCCCCTGCTCGCCGCGCCCGAGCAGCCCGTGCGCGTCGCTGTGGATCTCGTGCATCAGGGTGACGAACTTGCGGTTGTGCCGGGCGATCCGGATGCGGATCGTCACGGGTTCGAACTCGACGGCCTCGCGTCGGAACTCGTGCTCGAAGTTCTTCGTCAGGATGTAGTAGCTCGTGGTCTTGAGATCGAACTCGGGCATGCAGATGTTGAAGAACAGTTCCCGCGCCTTGCCGACCCAGCGCACGTAGTTGGCGAAGTACACGTTCCCGACCGAGTTGGTGTCGTCGTAGGTTGGCATCATGCGCAGCACGAACCACTGCCCCTCGAAGCCGTAGGAGGCGGTGGCGTCGGTCTCGGCCACCGTGAGCACGGCGAGCTTCGGCGCCGCCTCGGCCGCCGGCAGCGCAGCGGCGGCGGGCGCCGGAGGCGGGGAGATCAGGGCCAGCATCATCGGCAGGGCGCCCACCAAGCCGATCAGCGGCGAGACCGCCACTAGGGCGGCGTTGGGGGCGACGTGGCCGATCAGGAAGACCAGCGCGGCGGCGAACCCCACGAGCCAGCACAGCACGGAATCGTAGCGGCGCGGGGCCCCCAGGCTCTCGCACAGGAGACAGGCGGCGGCCGCCACCAGGATCGTGGCGAAGGGCAGCATCAGGTAGATCAGCGACAGGTTGGCCGAGACGGCGGCGTAGGCGACCCCGAGGCTCGCCAGCACGATCCACAGCGGCGAGGCGACGAGGCCGGCGGGGATGATGGCGAGCAGCGGCGCGTTGCTGCGGGCGGTGACGGAGCCGAGCCACCAGCGCACCGCGCCGTAGGCGCTCGCCACCTGCGCCAGCACGGCGGTCCCGGTCCAGACCGAGAAGGCGGCGATGCCGGTGCCCGATCCGCCCGCCTCGGCGATTCCAGCGAGCGCGATCGTGACCGCGGCGTGGGCCACGGGGATGCCGTCCGCGCCGGTCAGCATGTGGCCTTCGCCCGACAGCGCGGCCAGCCCCGCGTTCAGGCAGAGCAGGCCGAGGAAGAGCAGGGCGCCGAGGCCGTAGGCCACCCGAACCGACCCGCCGCCGCGTCGGATCTCAATCACCCGCTGCCACTGCTGCACGTCCGTCCAGGGACCGAGCACGAAGCCGACCAGGGTGGGTACGACGAGGCCGTAGAAGCGCGCATCGAGCGCCGCGAACGGAGGGGCCTGCGCGAGCGCGGAGTCCTGCTGCGTCAGGATCGCGAGTGCCGTGAGCGCAGCCCCGACGCCGAGCGCGAGCAGCGCGGCGTGCACCCAGCGCAGCCGGCGCAGCGGTGCGGCGTGTCCGACCGCGCAGCCGACCAGCAGCAGCAGTCCGACGCCGACCAGCGGGCTCGGCAGGGCGAGCGGCAGCCAGAGATAATCGACCAGCGCGAAGACCGTGATCGAGACGGCGCCGAGCTGCGCCAGAAGGAACAGCCCGGCATAGGCCGCTTCCGCCCCCGCGAAGATCCTGGCCGGATCGCGCCCGGGCGCGCCCAGGATCCAGCCGAACAGGCCCAACCCCCCGGCGTTGGTCAGCGCGAAAGCGAAGAAGCCGAGCCAGCCGTAGGTCAGGGTGACATGAATCGAATAGAAAAAACCCAGCCCCCATAGCCAGGAGAAGGCAACGGTCGGCACCCAGGATACGGATCGGGCAAGTGAGCCGAACACACGTCCCGAGGTTGATTCGACTTGAGCTGGCATCGTGTCGACCCTGACTTTCACCGATGACATCCTAGGGCGAGGGAATATGACTGGTTAAGTGCAGCATACGGGACACGACATCGATTCAACGTGAGTGTTGCGGCCGAGACGCAGGCCCGCGTGGGGGCAGCGCCCGGGACGCGGCGTCGGGCGCCGTCGCGGGGTGGGCCTCGGGAGGAAACGGACGCCCCAGGAGGGACGGATCGGCAGGTGCGCGCTCGTCGCCGCGACGTTCCGGCTCGGAGGCGTTCTCCTCGACGCATCGGGCTTGCGGCTTACCTCAGGAAGACGACGGGGAGCGCGCCGCCTCCCGTCACGGCATGAAAGGTTCGGCGGGGATGACGGAGCGCGACCTGCCGGAACTGCCGCCGGAGGCGTTCGACAGGCCCGACCCGGCTCCCGATCCGCTGTTCTACGCGCAGCCGCGCCTCGTCACGCATATCGACGCGGCGGCCATCGCGGCCGTCACCGAGGTGTACCGGGAGGTCGTCCCGGCGGGCGGCATCGTTCTCGACCTGATGTCCAGCTGGGTCAGCCATCTGCCCGACGAAGTCGTCTACGACCGCGTCGTCGGCCACGGCCTGAA
>JAKONM010000119.1 GCA_022701925.1 Microbacteriaceae bacterium | reverse complement strand
CGTCGCGGAAGCGCCGCGCGTGGTGGGCGGCCACCTGCAGGCGGGTGGCCTGCTCGAGGCCCTCGGCGGTGAAGAGCATCCCGGCGGCGAACGGGCCGAACTTCGCCTCGCCCTTCGCGCGCAGGCGCGACTGCGTCATGGCCGCAGCCACGAGCTGGGGCTCGGCGCCCTCGGCGCGCAGCCGCTCGCCCAGGGCCATCGCGGCGTCGGGTCCGGGGTAGGGCGGCAGCGCCTCCAAGAGCGCCCACCCCGCGGGGTGCAGCAGCGGCGCGACGCTCGCCGCCGCTGCGGACGAGGAAGGCGGTGGGGGAGCGCCAGCAGGTCCGTCGTCCACGTCCTGATCCTCGCAGCCGCCGTCCGCCGGCTCGTAACACGCCCGCAACCCACGGCGGCGCCGCAGCGTGCAGCATCGGCCGCGCGCAGCTCCCCTGCGCCGCCCCGGCCGCACCCGCGGCCGTCGGGTGCTGTTCCGCCACCGGGTGCGAGGGCCGGTGGTCGGACGGCGTGCAGCCCCCGACCGGGGCGGCTGCGCGGACGGGAGCGAGCAGCGGTGGCACGGCCCTTCCACCTCGGGTGGTTCACGCACTTCGGCCCCGACGAGTGGGACGCCCCCTTCGCCTCCGCCGGTGGGAGCCCGTGGGACGGCGCGTTCCACACCGACCTGGCCCGGGCGCTGGAGCGGGCCTGCTTCGACCTGGTGCTGCTGGAAGACTCCCTCGCCGTCTCCGCGGAGGCCGGTGGCACCCGCGAACTGCTGCTGCGCACCGGGGTGCGGGCCCCGCGGCACGACCCCGCCCCCCTGTCGGCCCTCATGGCCGCCGCGACGCAGCACCTGGGCGTGGTGACGACCCTGTCGACGCTGCTGTACCCGCCGTTCCTGCTGGCGCGGTTGGTCTCGACCCTCGACTCCCTCTCCGGCGGGCGCACCGGGTGGAACATCGTGACGAGCACGGACGACGCCGAGGCGCGCAACGCCGGCCTGCCCGCCCTGCCGGACCGCGACGAGCGGTACGCCGCGGCCCAGGAGCACGTCGACGTGGTCACGGCGCTGCTGGGCAGCTGGGACGAGGGCGCCGTCGTCATGGACCGCGCCACGCACACCTACGCCGACCACACCCGCGTCCACGCCGTCGACGCCCCCGGCCCGCGCTACCCGGTGGCGGGACCGCTCACCACGGTCCGTTCCCCGCAGGGGCGTCCCGTCTACTGCCAGGCCGGAGGCAGCCCCACCGGGCGGGCCTTCGCCGCCCGCAACGCCGACCTCGTGCTCGCCGTGGCCAACGGACCGGCGGCCATGAAGGCCGCCCGTGACGACGTGCGCCGCCTCGCCGCCGACGCCGGCCGCGACCCCGACGCGCTGCGCGTGCTCTTCCTCGTCGCCCCGGTGCTCGGCGAGACCGAGGATGAGGCGCGGGCGGCCCTGGCGCGCTGCGCCGCCCACCCGACCGCGCTCGCGACGACGCTGGCCAAGTTCAGCGCCTACACCGGCGTGGACCTCACCTCCCTCGACCTCGACGCCCCCCTGCCCCCGCCCGCCGAGCTCCTCGCCGGGTCCCCGCGCGGGTCGGTGGGCACGCTGACCAAGTTCGCGCAGGTCGACGCCGAGGGCCGGCCCAGCGCCAAGCCGCTGCGGCAGCTGGCCGCCGACGCCGGCACGAACTCCTCCCTCGACCTCGTGGGCACCCCCGAGCAGGTGGCCGACCAGCTGGAGGCGGCCGCCGAGGAGGTCGGCGGTGACGGCTTCCTCGTCACCACGCCGTTCCACCGGCTCTCGCGGCACTACGTCGTCCAGGTCACCGAGGGCCTCGTCCCCGTGCTCCAGCGCCGCGGCCTCGTCCGCAGCCGGTACACCGCCGCCACCCTGCGCGGCCACCTCACCGAGTTCTGACCGACCCGACCCGACCCGACCAGCACCCGAGGAGACCCATGACCCCGACCGCCGTGCAGGCGGTGATCGCCGGGCTGGAGCGCGCCGGCGTCACCATCGCCAGCTACCTGCCCGACTCGCTGCTCAAGCCGCTCTACCCGGCGCTGGACGCCCACCCGGGCATCCGCACCATCCCGTGCACCAACGAGGGCGAGGGCGCCGCGGTGTGCGGGGGCGTGTTCCTCTCGGGCAAGCGCGCCGTGCTCTGCATGGAGAACTCCGGGCTGCGCGCGGCCGCCGAGCCGCTGGCGCGCATGGGCCTGGGCTCCGGCATCCCGGTGGTGATGGTCATGAGCTACCGCGGCGAGCTGGGCGAGAACAACTGGTGGGCGGTCCCGCACGGGATCACGATGGAGCCGATGCTCGCGGCGCTGCGCATCCCCTACCGCGTCGTGCGCGAGGAGGCTGGCATCGAGCAGGCCGTGGTGGACGCGTACGAGTGGTCGTACTCCGCCTACCAGCACTCCGCCGTCGTGCTCGGCGGGAGCGTCGTCCGATGAGCGGGCCCGTGGTCCGCGAGCCCGCGTCGGCGATGACCCGCTACTCCGCGATGGAGGCGCTCGCGGCGCAGCTGTCCGACGAGCTGGTGGTGCTCTCCCTCGGCGGCGCCGTCGACGAGTGGTACACCGCCGCCCCGCACCT
>JAKONM010000086.1 GCA_022701925.1 Microbacteriaceae bacterium | reverse complement strand
AGATCTGCGACCAGATCTCCGACAGCATCCTCGACGCCCTGCTGGCCCAGGACCCGCACGCGCACGTCGCGGTCGAGACCCTCGTCACCACCGGCCTGGTCCAGGTGGCCGGGGAGGTGTCGACCACCGGCTACGCCGACATCCCCGGCATCGTGCGCGACCGCATCCGGCGCATCGGCTACGACTCGTCGGAGCAGGGGTTCGACGGCTCCACGTGCGGCGTGAACGTCAGCGTGGGGGAGCAGTCGCGCGAGATCGCCGACGGGGTCGGCGTGGCCGTGGAGGCGCGGGCGGGCAGCGACGACCCGTACGACCTGCAGGGCGCCGGCGACCAGGGCCTCATGTTCGGCTACGCGGTGCGCGAGACGCCCGAGCTGATGCCGGTGCCGATCGCGCTGGCCCACCGTCTCGCCGAGCGCCTGACGCGGCTGCGCCAGGACGGCTCGCTGCCCTACCTGCGGCCCGACGGCAAGACCCAGGTGACGATCGGCTACGAGGGCGCGCGCGCCGTCAGCGTGGAGGCCGTCGTGGTCTCCACGCAGCACGCCGCCTGGGTCGAGTCCGGCACCATCCGCGAGGACGTGCAGCGCCTGGTCGTGGACCCGGTGCTGCAGGCGTCGGGGCTCGAGGTGCGGCGCCCCCGCGTCTACATCAACCCGTCCGGCCGGTTCGAGGTCGGCGGTCCGAAGGCGGACGCGGGCCTGACCGGCCGCAAGATCATCGTCGACACGTACGGCGGCGCGTCCCGGCACGGCGGCGGCGCGTTCAGCGGCAAGGACCCGTCGAAGGTCGACCGCTCGGCCGCCTACGCGATGCGCTGGGTCGCCAAGACCGCCGTCGCCGCCGGCCTGGCCGACCGCCTCGAGCTGCAGGTGGCCTACGCGATCGGCGCCGCGGAGCCCGTCGGCCTGTACGCCGAGACGTTCGGCACCGCGCAGGTGCCGGAGGAGCGGATCACCGCCGCGATCCGGGAGGTGTTCGACCTGCGACCGGCCGCGATCATCGACGCGCTCGACCTGCGGCGCCCGATCTACGCGCAGACCGCCGCCTTCGGCCACTTCGGCCGCGAGCTGCCCGACTTCACGTGGGAGCGCACCGACCGCGCCGCCGACCTGGCGGCAGCGGCCGGGCTGTAGCGCGTGGTCGGGGACGTCGCGAAGGTCGTCCTCGACTCGCCGCTGCCACGACTGGACCACCTGTTCGACTACCGGATCCCGGCGGCGATGGCCGACCAGGTGCGCCCCGGCGTGCGGGTGAAGGTGCCCCTCCGCGTGGCCGGCCGGGTCGCGGACGGTTTCGTGGTGGCGGTGGCCGACGTCACCGAGGCGCCGGGCGAGCTGACCCCGATCGACCGCGTGGTGTCGCCGCTGCCCGTCCTGGCGCCGGAGGTCTGGCGGCTCGCCCGCGCCGTCGCCGACCGAGCGGCCGGCACGGCCAGCGACGTGCTGCGGCTGGCCGTGCCGAAGCGGCAGGCGCGGGTCGAGCAGAAGTGGTCGACGGCGCCCCGCTCGACGCGCGAGCGGGTCGAGGCGCCTGCGGACGACCTGGCGACCGCGCTGCTCGGCGGCGCCCGCATCGCCGCGCTGCCGACCCCGCACCAGGTGCCCGTCGGGGACGGGTGGCCGGGCGGCTGGGCGGCGGACGTCGGTCGGGTCGTGGCCGCCGTCGCGGCGGCCGGGCGCACCGCGATCGTCGCCGTGCCGGACCGGCGCGACCTCGACCAGCTGGAGACGGTGCTCTGCGCCGGTCCGGCCGCAGCGCTGGCGCTGCGCGTCGACGCCTCCCGCCAGCCCGCGGCCCGCGCCCGCGCCCACCTGACCGCGCTGCAGCCCGGCCCGCACGTGATCATCGGCAACCGGTCCGCCGTCTACGCGCCGGCGGCCGACCTGGGCGCGATCGTCGTGTGGGAGGAGGCGGACCCCTTCCACCAGGAACCGCTCGCGCCCTACGCCTCGACCCGCGACGTGGCGCTGCTGCGGCAGGAGCAGTCGGGCGCCGGCCTGCTGCTGCTCTCCTCCAGCCGGTCGTCGACGGTGCAGCGGCTCGTGCAGCTGGGCTGGTGCGCCGAGTGGGAGGTGTCGCGCGCCCGGCCCGAGGTCGTGCTGACCCCGGACGACGGGCGCGGGACGCGCATCCCCTCGGCCGCCTACCGCGCGGCGCAGCGCGCCATCCTTGCCGGCCCGGTCCTGGTGCAGGTCGCCCGACCCGGCGACGCGGCGCTGCGGGCGCTGCGGGCCGGCGAGGCGCCGGTGCCGATCGACGCCGGGCGCACGGCCCACGAGCTGGGCCGGGCGTTCCCGGGCGTCCCGGTGCTGCTGGCCGACGGCGAGCACGTGCACGACGCGGTCCCGCCCGGTCCGCGGCTGGTCGTCGCGACGCGCGGCGCCGAGCCGAGGGCGCCGGGCGGCTACCGAGCCGTGCTGCTGCTCGACGGGGGCCGCATGCTGCTGCGCGAGTCGCTGTGGGTGGCCGAGGACTGCCTGCGGTGGTGGTCGAGCGCCGCGATGCTGGCCGCGCCCGACGCGCCGGTGCACCTGGTCGGCGTGACCGGCGACGTCGCCACGGCGCTGGCCACCTGGCGCTCCGCCGACTTCGCCGCCCGGCAGCTGGCCGACCGGCGCGAGCTGCGATTCCCCCCGGCGGTCCGCACCGCCCTCGCCACCGGGCCCGTGCGCGCCGTCGAGGACCTGCTGGGGGAGTGGGCGCCCGCCGGGGCGGAGCTGCTGCAGCGCACCACCGCGGACGGCCTCGAGCGCGCGGTCGTGCGCTTCCCGACCTCGGCGGGGCCCCGGGTCGCCGCGGTCGCGAAGGCCGCGCTGCTGCGGCACGGCAGCGCCCGCCGGCCCAAGCCGCCCGCGCCGCCGCCGCCGGTGCTGCGCATCCGGTTCGACCCCCTGGAGCCGCTGTAGCCGGGGCCGCCCCGGGAGGTGGCACGCTTGCGGGGATGCGCCTGATCTTCGCCGGTACGCCCGACGCCGCCGTGCCGTCGCTCGAGGCGCTGTCCGCCTCGGCGCACGAGGTGGTGCGGGTCGTCACCCGTCCGCCCGCGCCGCTGGGCCGCAAGCGCGTGCTCACGCCCTCCCCGGTGCAGCGCGCCGCCGAGCGCCTGGGCCTGCCGGTGCTGCCCGCCGCCCGGCTGGACCCGGAGGCGACCGAGGTCCTGGCGGCCGACGGCGCGGACCTGGCCGTCGTGGTGGCCTACGGCGGCCTGGTGCGCGAGCCGCTGCTGTCCGCCCCGCGGCACGGCTGGGTCAACCTGCACTTCTCCCTGCTGCCGCGCTGGCGCGGCGCGGCGCCCGTGCAGCGGGCGCTCATCGCCGGCGACGAGGTCGTGGGGGTGGACGTCTTCCGGCTCGAGGCCGGCCTCGACACGGGGCCGGTGATCGGGGAGCAGCGGGTGCCCGTCGACGCCCTCGAGACCGCCGGCGCCCTGCTGGACCGGCTGTCGCGGGTGGGCGCCGAGGTGCTGGTCGACGCGGTCGACCGCATCGCCGACGGCACCGCCGTGCTGCGGGAGCAGGAGGGCGAGCCCGTGCTCGCCCCGAAGCTGGGCCTGCAGGACGGCCGGCTCGACTGGACCGAGCCCGCGGCACGGGTGTTCGCGCGGTACCGCGGCTGCACGCCCGAGCCGGGCGCCTGGACCGTCGTGGGGGAGCGGCGCCTGAAGGTGCTGGACGCGGTGCCCGCCCCGGCGACGACGCGGCTGGCGCCGGGCGAGGTGGAGGCGGGCGGCGCGGTGCTGGTGGGCTGCGCGGACGGCGCCCTGCAGCTGGTGCGCGTGCAGCCGGAGGGCCGGCCCGCCATGGCCGCGGCGGACTGGCTGCGCGGCGCGAGCGCGGCGGTGCGGTTCTCGTGAGCGTCAGCCCGGCCCGCCGCATCGCCTACGAGGTGCTGGCCGGCGTCCGCGAGCGGGACGCCTACGGCAACCTGCTGCTGCCCGCCGTGCTCGAGCGCGTGCGGCCGGCGCCGCCCGAGGCCGCCTTCGCCACGGAGCTGGCCTACGGCACCCTGCGCCTCCTCGGCCGCTACGACGCGATCATCGCTTCCGCCGCGGGCCGGGCGGTCGAGCGGATCGACCCGCCGGTGCTCGACGTGCTGCGCCTGGCCGCCCACCAGCTGCTCGAGACGCGCACGCCGCCGCACGCCGCGGTGCACCAGGCGGTGCAGCAGGTGCGCCAGGTGGCGGGTCAGCGGGCCGCGGGCTTCGTGAACGCCGTGCTGCGGCGGGTGGGGGAGCGGGACGGCGCGGGCTGGACCGCGCACCTCGTCGAGGGCGTCGTCGATCCGGCCGAGCGCCGTGCCGTCGCGACGGGCCATCCGGCCTGGATCGTCCGCGAGCTAGAGGAGGCGCTGGCCGCCGGCGGCGGGGAGGCGGGCCTCGACGACCTGCTGCGCGTCGACGACGAGGCCCCGCCGGTCGGACTCGTCGCGCTGCCGGGGCTCGCGGACCGCGCCCGCACGGGCGACGACCGCGTGCACCCGCACCCGCTCGCGCCGACCGGCGCGGTGCTCGACGGCGGCGACCCCCGCTCGGTGCGCGGCGTCCGGACCGGCGTCGTGCGCGTGCAGGACCCGGGCTCCCAGCTGGCCGCGCTGATGCTCAGCCGGGCGCGCGACGTGCGACGCGGCGAGCGCTGGCTCGACCTCTGCGCGGGACCGGGCGGCAAGGCGGCGCTGCTGGCCGCGGAGGCGGTGCGCGGCGGCGCGGTCCTCACCGCGAACGAGCAGCTGCCCGCCCGGGCCCGCCTGGTCGAGCAGGCGCTCGCGGCGGTGCCGGGCGACCACCCGGTCGAGACCGGCGACGGCCGCCGGTTCGCGGACGGCGCGCGCCGGTTCGACCGGATCCTGCTGGACGCCCCCTGCTCCGGTCTCGGCGCCCTGCGGCGGCGGCCGGAGGCGCGCTGGCGCAAGCGACCGGAGGACCTGCCGCCGCTGACCGCGCTGCAGGGAGCGCTGCTCGACGCCGCCGTCGGTGCGCTCGCCCCGGGCGGCCTGATCGCCTACGTCACCTGCTCGCCGGTGACGGCGGAGACCTCGGCCGTGGTCGGGGCCGCGCTCGACCGCCACCCCGGCCTCACCGCCCTGCCCACCGGCGACGTGCTCGACCGGGTCGCCGGCGCGGCGGTGCCGGGCGCCCGACGCGGCGACGCCGTCCAGCTCTGGCCGCACCTGCACGCGACCGACGCGATGTTCGTGCAGCTGCTGACGCTCGCCTGACCCGTCCAGGGCCCCGGATCTGCGGTTCCTCCGCGCGTCTGCGGTCGGTCGGCCGACCGCAGACGCAGCGAGGAACCCCGCACCGCGCGGACTCGCCGGCCGGGGTCGAGGGAGGAGCGGTGCAGCACGTCGTGAGCGGGTCAGGGCAGCAGGCGCTCCGCCACCGCGCGGGCCGTCCGCGCGTGCCAGGCGGGATCCGCAGCGTCCGACCAGGCGAGCGAGAGCCGGCACCAGGCCGCCGTCCAGCCGCGCAGCACCGCATGCGGCAGCTCGGCGAGCGCGGCGATCTGCGCCACCCGCTCGTCGAGGCGCGCGAGCGCCGTGTCGCAGTCCGGGTTCAGCAGCAGGTTCGCGAAGTCGAACGCGCGGTGGCCGGACAGGCCCTTCGGGTCGATCGCCGCCCAGCCCGACCCGGTGTCCAGCACGTTGCCGTGGTGCAGGTCGCCGTGCAGCGCCACGACCTCCGCCTCCGGCGTCGTCGTGAGCAGCCCGCGCGCCAGCACGGCGCAGCCGCGCAGCAGCGGATCCTCTTGGCGGGCGGAGGTCAGCGCCCGGAACCAGGTCGTCAGCGGCACCAGCCCGGGCGGCGCGGGGATCGCGTGCAGCGTCCGCGCCACGCCGACGACCGCCGCCGCACCGTCCCGGCCGCGGAGGGCCCGCGCGGCCAGGTCGCGCCCGCCCGCGACGCGCCGCATCAGCAGCACGTCGCCCTCGATCGCGAGCACGGGCAGGCCGCCGCGGTCGGACCACCAGGCCATCAGCCGGTTGCCGCGCCGCTCCTCCTCGACCAGCGCCTGCTCGCCGATCACGGCCAGCCCGTCCAGCACGCCGGCGGCCAGCAGGGACGTCGGCGTCGTCCACGTCTCGCCCGTCGGCACCGCGCCCCATGCGGCGAGCCGCGCGAGCAGCGGGCCGTGCGGGGTCACCCCGGGGAGCCGGGCACGATGTCGGCCGCCCTGCGCCGGGCGGCCTCCAGCAGCTCCAGGTCGATGCCGACGTGCCGGCGCGCGATCGACTCGGCGTCGTCCGCGCGCCCGTCGGCGATCGCGGCGACGAGCGCCTCGTGCTCGTGCATCGCGCGCTCCTCCATCGCCCGCATCCCGCCGGGCTCGCCCCACAGGTGCGCGGGGGCGCCGATGGAGAGCGCGGCCTCCAGCTCGCGCAGCACGCGGACGAGCGTGCGGTTGCCGGCGGCGTCCACGATCTCCAGGTGCAGCCGGCTGTCGGCCTGCTGCTTCGCCAGTCCGCTCGGCGCGGCGGCGTAGTCGGCCAGCCGCGCGCGCACCCCGTCGAGCTGCTCGGCGGTGCGGGCCTCCGCGGCGGCCCGGCACAGGGCGCCGTGCAGGCGCGCGATCGCCTCGCAGCGGTCGCGCAGGTCGTCCCACCGGTCCT
>JAKONM010000080.1 GCA_022701925.1 Microbacteriaceae bacterium | reverse complement strand
GTCGCAGCCCGAGACGGTGTCGTAGATCTCCACCTGATCCAGGTCCAGGCAGCACCAGCCGCGGCCGATCACCCGGAGGAACCTCAAGGAAACGGGGCTCGGGCTGCGCCAGACGAAGGGGTCGCCGTCGACGCCGCCGAAGGCGGTCTCGTCGGCCTTGTCGAACAGCGTCGTCCAGACGACGCCGTCGTCTCCGTGGACGACCGTGAAGCTGCGGGACCGCTCCGGCAGATCGAGGCGTTTGAACACGCGCACCTCGCGCACCGGCATCGCCCCGCCGAGATCGACCTGCCACCAGGGATCGGTCTCGAAATCCGTGTGATGGCTGATGTAGCCGTCCGGTTTCCCGCTCACCACCCCGGCGGCGTCGGCTTCCCGGTCCGGCTTGATCGAGTACCGGCAGACCGAACTCTGCGTGGCCGGCCGACCGAGGGCCAAGTTGCGTCCGGGCGGCAACGGCACGACGGGGGTGTGGTGGGCGGCCCGCAGCATCCGGCGCCTTACGTCGAGCAGGCGCGTTTCCTCGGCGACGTTCAGGGGAGCGAAATAGGCTGCGACGGCCTGCGGGCCCTGCTCGTGGATCGCGCGCCATCTGTCCTGGCCGTAGAACTGCCCGTCCACCCCGCGCGCCGTACGGCGCAGCAGATCGGCCTCCGACTTGACCCGCACGTGATAGATGAACGCGGTCTCGATGATGTCCCGGTGAAACTCGGGCGTGCTCATCCTGCGCCAGTTCTCGTACTGATCGGCGTAGAAGCCCTTGGTCGACGTCCCGAGCACGTTGACGACGACAGCGTCCTCCTTGAGGATGGCCTCGATGTTATGGAACCACCCGCCGAGGAACGACGCGCGCAGGCCCGCCCGCGCGAACGCGTCGGCGCGGGCGATGTTCTTCGTCGACTTGGACACGCGGTTCCTGCGGCGCGTGTAGTTGGCGATCACGCTGCCGGTCGGCCGGACGACGTGCCCGTTATGGCCCGCGGTCACGTTGTTGAACGCGATGGCATCGGGCCGGCTCGGGAAGGATGCGATGAAATCCCGGATCGTGTCGTGGTGCCGGATCAGGATGAACTCGTCCAGGTCGATGAACGCGAACCACTCGCACGCCTCGACGTACGTCGTGAGGAAGTGCTCGTACATCGCATGCTGCAGGCCCTTGATGTGATAGTGATGGAAGGTGACGAACGGGTCCGGCCCGGTGAGGTACGGCAGTACGGCCTCGTACATCTCCTCCGGCGTGTCGTCGTTGCAGTAGATGTAGGCGTGATCGAAGCCGATGAAGCGGTAATAGGTGAGCCACTCCACGATCGAGTCGCTCTCCCACCGGGCCGCGGCCACGACGACATGTTCGTATGATCTCAAGGTCCGCCGCCTCCAGCGGGTCGGGATCGTTCGGGACGTGCGCGAGACGGGGCGGACCGGCACGGCGGCCTCGTCCGCCCGGTGGCAAACCCGCCCCGAACGGGCCTCGCCACCGACATCCGGTCCGCGACACCCGCGCCCTCGCCTTGACGCGACGCCCCCCCGTCGCCTATAGGCTCGCGCCTTCAACAGGACTCCGCTGGACGTGTCGTTTCACGCGAGGGTTACGGGCATCGCCCGATCACCCGACGCGGCTGACCGCCTTTGGAACGATAACGGGATACACGCCATGTCGCGCCGCTGCGAACTCACCGGCAAGGCCGTTCAGGTCGGCCACCTCGTCAGCCACTCGAACCGCAAGACCAAGTGCCGGTTCCTGCCCAACCTCGTCAACGTGACGCTGACCTCCGACGCCCTCGCCCGCCGCGTGCGCCTGCGCGTCACCGCCCACGCGCTGCGCTCGGTGGAGCACCGCGGCGGCCTCGACGCCTTCCTCGTGAAGGCCCGCGAGATCGAGCTGTCGCAGGGCTGCCGCCTGCTCAAGCGCGACATCGAGAAGCGGCTCGCCGAGACCGCCGAGCCGGTCGCCGCCTGAGTCGTCCCGGGCTCGACGGCGCCGCCGCCGGCCTCGCCGTCGATCCGATGACGTACGCCGCCGGGCGCCCCGCGCCCCGGCGGTTTCGTCGTGTCCGGCCTCCCTCATGACCGCGCTGACGCTCGTCGTCCCGATCTTCGGCCTCGTGGCCATCGGATGGCTCGCCGCGGTCACCGGCCTGCTCACGGAGCGGACCGGCGAGGGCCTGTCCGAGTACGTCTTCGCCATCGCCGTGCCCGCCCTCATCGTCTCGACCCTGACCCGCCCGGGCATGAGCGGCGAGATCGCCTGGGGCTACTGGTTCAGCTATTTCGGCGGCGCGGCCCTGTCCTGGGCGACCGCCTCGCTGATCGGCGCGCGGCGCGGGGGCGTGGGGCGGCGGGGCGTGATCCTGCACGGCTTCGCGGCGAGCCAGTCCAACACGATCTTCGTCGGCGTGCCGATGATCCTGCAGGCCTACGGCGAGGCGGGCGCGTTCCCGCTCTTCATGCTGCTCGCCGTGCACCTGCCCTTGATGATGGGCGCGGCCACCTTCCTGATCGAATCCGACGGCAGCCGCTCGCTGGGCCAGCGGCTCGCGGGCCTGGGCCGTGTGCTGTCGCGGAACCCGATCTTCCTGGCGCTCGCGGCCGGCATGCTGCTGAAGGCGTTCGGGCTCGCGCCCTCGGGCATCGCCAAGACGCTGATCGACGATCTCGGCGGCACGGCCTCGACCTGCGCGCTGATCGCGCTCGGCGCCGGGCTGACCCGCTACCGGGTGCTGCACGACCTGCCCGGCGCGAGCGTGCTGGCCGTCCTGAAGCTGGTGCTGCACCCGCTCGCGGTCTGGGTGCTCGCCCACCACGTCTTCACGATGCCGCCGGCCTATGCCGGGGTCGCCACGCTGTTCGCGGCGATGCCCGTGGGCCTCAACGCCTACCTGCTCGCCGCCCGCTACCGCACCGAGCAGGGGCTGGTGGCGGCCTCCGTGCTGGTCTCGACGCTGGCCGCCGCCGCGACGACGGTGGTCTGGTTGTGGGTGCTCGGCAAAGCCTGATCAGCGCCGCCCGCCGGCCCGGCGCAGCGGGGCCCGGCCCGGCGCCGACCCGCCGTCCTCCTCGAACAACTCCGCCAACTTCTCCGTCATCGCGCCGCCGAGTTCCTCGGCGTCGATGATGGTCACCGCCCGGCGGTAGTAGCGGGTCACGTCGTGGCCGATGCCGATGGCGAGGAGCTCCACGGGGGAGCGGGTCTCGATCTCTTCGATCATCCAGCGCAGGTGGCGCTCCAGGTAGTTGCCGGGATTGACCGAGAGGGTCGAGTCGTCCACCGGCGCGCCGTCCGAGATCACCATCAGGATCTTGCGCTGCTCGGGGCGGCCGAGCAGGC